>NZ_JASDCW010000010.1:0-110661 GCF_030407685.1 Planococcus sp. APC 3906
GTGAAGCCGTTTAGGTATTTATCGATTGTTCGGCGGTCCACATCAAGCTTTCTCGCCAGTTCACTTTTGTTTATTTTCATTTTCAGATTCTCCATTAGGGTTTTTAATTTCGGTAAGTCACTCAATTTCTTCACTTCAAATTCCGTTTCAATCGCTAGCTGTATGTACATACTAATCACCTCTAGATTAGTATGCCGATGCACATCAAAACTGTACATGCTTAGACAATCATTTTAGTACATAGTTAAGCTATCATTTCTACTCTTCCAGCCGATTTTCCAACTAGCTCAAAGTAAAGATCCCAAATACAGTCATTTGAACATGATGGAACTGGGAGTCGCTGTATTGCTGATGATGCTCGAAAAGATGCTGTCTGGTGAAGGGAAAATATCACCTGAACAGATCAACATCTTTCTGCAGCAATTATTGAAAGAGCGATATGGATTATCAGTGAATTCCACTGAAATCAATGAATTAAGAACATATCTAGTTGATGGCAAACTGCGGAATGGCGGAGAGAAGTTTTTGAGCCGTTACACTGATTTAGCTACTGGGGAAGAGAAAATTTATGCTTTCGATCTGATTACATATGATAGTTTTTCGTACAAGGACTTAAAGGAGAAGAATCTATATCTTAAGCTGACACAGGAAGGAATTGAATTGCTTTTTAAGACAAAGGAATTGTTTGCGGAAATGCAGATCAGTATTACCATGCTTTATTTCAAGCAGCAGCTCAGTAAAGGGATGTTTCTTCAGGCGTTGTCGGCCGCCGAAGAACTGAAATTGCAAATCCAATCGGAAATTCAGGCTATCGAGAAATATGAGAATGACATCCGTACAAATGCCTTAACGATGTTCAAGCGGGATGAGCTGGAAAAGAAGTACGAAGAGTCTTATAAACAGACAAAAGAAGATAAAAGGCAGTTGAGTGATTTAAGAATCACCATTGAAGAAGTAAAGACCAATTATATTGCCGGCCAATTGAGCAGAAAGGAAAGGGAGGCATATGGGCAGGTATTGCGGATTGAAAAAGTGTTAACACTTTGCATCGCGAAACATGAGTTATTATTTGTGCAAAAATTTAATTTGTTGAAGACATTAACCAGTTCCCTGCAATTGCTGATCGGTAATGCATTTTCCAAAAACTTTAATTTTAAACAGGAAATTCTCGAGTCCTGGGTGGAACGACGAATCGATCAGTTGAAAGTTGAAGCGGTTTTAAGGCCGGTTATGCCACAGAAGGTGAATAAATTTTACAATCCATTTGCAGCTTTTGACCGCCAATATACGAAAAAGCAGCACTACGAAAACGAGCAGATGGAAGATGCAGTGGATAACTTGAAGCTGGAAATTCATCGAGAAGAGTTGGAGCAGCAAAAAGAAGCGGTTTACAACAAAGAAATGAAAGCCCTGGAATTTATATTGGAGCCTTTGCAAAATAGGAACCGTTATTTCCTATCGGATATTGTCAATGAGGCAAACGGGAAAGAGCCGGAAAATAGTTGCCTAGAGGCGAATCAACTTCATCATTTATTGAACATAAGTATTAAATTGCATAGAAGTGAATATAAATCGTTCGGTCCAATCCCTCTGGAAGAATTGCCATTTGAATCAGATGAAATAAGAATGATGGTGGCTCTAGGGAAAAAACATCCGGGGTTGAAGGAAATAAGCAGTTTTGAAATTTTTGCTACAGACCGCGTACTAACATTCGTTAACGGTGTTGTTATGACTGATTACGTTATAGAAAGGATGAAACTTGAACATGAATTATGAAGAAGGAACATTCAGGGAAGCATTCATTCTCTACCAGACGTTGATTCAGCACAAAGAGATTACGAAAAGAAAGCATCCTGAAATTTATCGATCCTTTTTTTCGCCAAAAGTTCGGGAAGTAATTCAGAATGTAATCCAAAGGGATGCCCAAGTAAAAATCTTTCACCTGGATGAAACGATTTATCTTGTCCCGGAACTGGAAAATGAACTCCTTACATACTCAAATGAGGAATTAAGGACTGTCATGAAGTTGAGTTCAAATAAAGAATTATACCTGGCTCAGTTTATTTGGATCAATGTTTTAAGTGAATTTTACGGAGAGCAGTTTCAGTTCACGAATGAACCACGGAATTTCGTCAAAGTGGAAGAAATTCTTCATACGGTTGAAGCATACATAACAGGTTTTAAACAATTTAATGATGAAAAATTAACTGACCTGGCAGCCCGTTATGAAATGGATCTGGAAGGGCTTATTGAAGTATGGGACGGGCTGATGGCAATGACGGAAGGCATAACAGATGTGCGACGGGCCGTGAAGCGGGATTACGGTTTCCTGCTGAAAGCACTTAGGTTCTGGGAAAACGAAAAACTGATTTATATCCATAACAATGAAGAAATTGTCCTCACTGAAAAAATGAAAAATATCACAGCTTATTATTATCATCATGAGGAGCGGATTCACCGTATCAAAGAATTGCTGCGCCAAACGGAAAATTTCGCCGAAACTATAGCAGGGGGTGACTTGAATGCCAAGAGTCAATAGAATCCGGGTATCCAATATAAAATTGGATGGCGGGACAAAGGTCATTGGAGATAAAATATGGGAACAGAACGGTTTGAGTACGATTTTTTTGCTTAAAAATGGCGGTGGAAAAACAAGCATCATTCAACTTCTTCACCAGGTGATATTACCCAATCATGCGATTCAGGGAAGAGTGTTTAAAAGCATAGTGGAAAAAGGCAGCACAATAAATGTAGCAGTTGAATGGATACCCGACAGTGAAAGCCAACCGATGTTTGTTACCGGATTCTGTTTCTTCCATCATGGAATAAAAAAAGAGAAATCCACTTCAACCTATGATTATTTTAATTACATCTTAGAACGTGACACCGAGGATTCCCTGTCTCTTGAAAAAATACCGTTCATTCGCGCTGGGAAAATTACACCATATTCAGAATTACAATCATTTTTGAAACAAGATGAAAACACGCAGGTGTTTGCACAAAATTATACATATCAGGAAGCCCTCGAACAATATGGAATATTGGCTTCAGAATGGCAGAACATTTCAAAAGTGAATGGAGCAGAAGCGGGTGTAACCGCATTTTTTGACAAAGCCGATAAAATTCAAACTTTGATCGAAAAGTTGTTGCTGCCTGCATTTCTGGATAACTTGTTTACAACGGATGAAGAGCGGAATGCGATTGTTCAAGCCTTTAAAACCTATAAGGACCGTCTCTTGGAACTTCCTGCATTAGAGAGGGATTTAATTGATTTTGAAGCAGTGACAAATAATGCGGATGTGATTATCGATACGACAAAGCGTTACAGCGAACTAAAAACAGCATTGGAAAATGACCGCATCCAAATGACCAGGTTATTTTATTCGCTTCAATATGAAAAAGAGAACAATGCGGATCTTTTAAATGAATTGGAAAAGCAATTACAGGACATAGAAATATTAAAAGAAGAATTACAGTGGAAAATTGATTCTTATAAAGTGCATTTATATAAGATAGAAGAAATGGAAGCATCGGCTCGTTTTAAAGAAGCAGAGATTAAAAAGAAGCATGTTACTGATTTAGTGAAATCACTGGAGCAGAAAGTCAATGAGCAATCAGCTGCTGAAAGTTACGAAGATTATAAGCGTTATAGTGGGGAAGTGAACCGTTTAGAAGCGCAGATTAAAACGGCAGAACTTGATGCGGATGAAAAAATGCAAGAACTTAAAATTTCACTCGGCTGGGTTTCGTCAGGAAATCGCTTTTTACTTTCAAAGTTAACTGAACAAGAGAATGCCAGTAACCAAAATATTGCTGGGTTGACTCATGAAAAAGATAATAATGAGCATGCATTGAGGGAAACTCAAAACCTCATGACAGATGTCAAAGTAGAAATGGGGAAATTAGAAAATTCCATTACTCAACACGATCAGGAGATCACTGAGATTAGTGATGCATTAGGTGATTTTAAGCATGAGACTATTCAGGAATCAGAAGAAGCAGTTACTAGTCATATCCTTAATTTGCAAGCAATTATGCAGAAAAACAAAGATGCCCTTGAAGAATTTAATCTTCAAAGCAAACAAGTGCAGGGAGAAATTCAGCAAGAAATTAAAAATGAAGAAAATCTAAAAAGAGAGCTGGAAGAAACTGAACAGCACTTTGAAGAATTTAGTGAGGAAGATCATGAGTTAAAGAATGACATTGCTGCAATTTTACCACTAGCCGTTCGGACTGAGCTTTTTGACCAACAAGAAGAAATCCAATCTGCTCTTCGCCGCAAAAAAGAAGCTTTAAACCAGGAGATTCTCCAGGAAGCGGTGATGTTAGAACAATATAACCAATACTATAAACAAATTGATCAAAAAGGGTATCATCTTCATCCTGAAATAGAGTCTGTAAAACGTTATTTGGATGCAAGAGATATCCATGTCATTTCAGGGACTGAGTGGCTTTTGAAGTCGACATTTCCTGAAGAAAAGAAACTAGAGATCTTCATGAAAAATCCTTTGTTGCCATTTTCACTCTTGATTGAAAAGGACAGACTGAAAAAAACCTCTGCTTTGCTGGAAGCATTTAAAGAAGAATTGACGGTACCGGTATTTTTCTTGATGAAACAAGGTTTGGAAGAAGGGGATGTACAGGGGAAATTCACAGAGATTACGAATAACACCCATTTGTTTCAAAAGTTCAAAGTGCGTTTCACTGGTGTTGAGTGGAATAATTGGGCGAATGAGTTGGAAGAAAAAATTAGAGAGCTCCAAGAAAAGCAGCAGGAACTGAAATCTAAAGAACAAAAAACCATTGAATTGGAATTGAATTTAAATGCTTTTTACAAGAGCTACTCTCCAAATGAAAGACAAAAACTATCGAATCAGATCGAAGAAGTCAAAGAGAAAGAATACTTGGTCCGGGGGAAAATTAGCGGATTGAAAAAAACGCTTCAAGAATTTGTTGTAAAAGGGGAAGAAATACAACGCCAATCCGATGAAGTGCATGCTGAAATTTCTAAGGCGAAAATTCTTAAAAACCAAGTGGCAGCTTTTATTAAGCGATATTCGGATATTTCTTTGAAACGGGAAGCTTCTTCGCTACTCGGTGAAAAGTTATCCGACTTAGGTGATGCCGTAGAGATGCATGGACGAACAGGAAATCAATTAGTGGAAAAGCTGGAAAAAGAAAATTCAGTGAAAGTCACTATAATAGGGGAATTGAAAGACCTGGACCGTGATGTCCGGGAATATGGGTTGACGATAAACGTTGACGAGCAGGAAATCAGCGGAGAACAATACGAAAGTGACAAATCTTTCTTAAAAGAACTTCAAGCGAATTCTTCTTTTGAAACCACTCAAGTTAATTTATTAAGGGGTAATCTGAAGAATCGGAGTGAACTGAAAGAGAAAGCCAAAAAAGGGATAATCGGACGTAATTTTTCGCTGGAGTTTTTCGAGAAGGGTAATATAATATTTCAGCAATATCTGTTAGAGCAGTATAGTCAACAGTTGGAAGAAGCCCGACATCAATACAACGGCATTGAAAAAGTTTATAGCGATTTAGAAAAAAACTTTATAACAACACAAGCGCTATACAATAGGGAAAAAGAACGTATTGAAGAGAACTATGAGATTTTTCCCTTTGAATATTCAACAAATCATTTGTTTGAAAAAGGATCTATTGATTCTGAACTGAGTTCATTGAATAAGAAGGTTTCCGGTATAGATGCGGAACTATCAAAATCCAAAACCTTGGCAGAACAATATCTCCATGCGTTAACTGAACTTAACAGATATAAGGAATTTTTCTTGTCTTTAAATGAGGAAAATAAATTTTTAGCAGAAGATCAATGGTCGAAAGAGCAGCCCATTAAAAAAGTTCATCAAGTTCAAGAAGATTTTACTGATAGACGGGAACAGCTACGGCGGCAGGAAGCCGCGGTCAAAGAGAAGATAAATGCAATGCACCAGGAGATAGTTGAAACAGGTAACATGAACTTGCTCAGTATGAGCAAAGATTTTTCTAATGTATTGGAATCTGCAAAAGGTGATTATGAGGCAATGATACTTAATTTCCATTCAGTTTTGGCTGCAATCGAAAAGTTCAAAGAAAGTCTGGAAATGCAGCGGAAACAGTCGGAAGAAGGAAGAAATGAAATCATTGAGATGATGTATGATCGGAGCGAGCTGCTTTATAAAAATATGATAGAGCTGCCAAGGTATTCACAAATAGAAGAAAAGGGGATAAGTATTCCACTTTTCACTCTATACTGGCCAAAACACGGCATACTCGAAAGTCAGCATAACTTGCGGATGTTTGTTGATGAAATCTTGGAGGAGTTAGTGGAACAGCAAGAAAATGGCGCTACGCAGGATATGTTGGATCATATGTTCCAGGAAAGGGTCACTGATGTTGCCATTCTCAACTGCTACGCCGATATAAACAAATGTGTGTTAAAAGCCCTTAAACCAAGAAACGCACAAGTTTCTGGCAAAAAAGAGTATTTCCGATGGGATGAAATAGCTCAATGGAGCAATGGGGAAAAACATGCATCCCGCATGGCGATGTTTATTACACTGAACACATTCATAAGAAAGAAACGGTTTGCCCAAGAAAATTCTTGGAAATTCCTGATTGCCGACAATCCCTTCGGTGAAGCGAGTGCAGATCATGTCGTAAAACCCATGATTGAACTGGCGAAAAAGACCAAGACACAATTGTTCTGTTTGACGGGAATAGAAGACAAACGTATTCAGATGGAATTTGATACCGTCATCAGCAATCGGTATATCGAGCAGCGTGGGAAATTATTCCTGTACTCAGAAAGCGAAACAAAAGAAACTGGGGAAATTGAAAGTATCTTTTATTCGAAGCAACAAATGACAAAGTCGAATTGAAATCAGTCGGTAAAAATGGGGACGTTCCCTGTGTCGGACGCAATTCCCTATATACAGGAATACTGCATAAGGAATCTGCTGAAACCACTAAATGGGCGGGTTCCTTTTGCATGTTTATAGTGAAGAGCAAGTAGTCATAATTGTGCCGTACACAGGGGCGAAATGGGAACTGCTGGAAGAGAGCATTGCTCCTGCTTGAGTTCTTCTAGTGTCGGTGGAACAAGCAGTTGCTCAAAAACATGTGTATCTTGCCATGGGCGCTTCTAGCCGTTCTAAAAACAGTGACAATATTGCAAAAATTTGTTTCCAGTTGGGCTGCACATTATGTTAGAGTAAGGAAATACTAAAAACAAGAAGGTGACACCTATGGCTAGAAGCAACATCGAAGAGTTGGAAAGGAAAGCAACGTTGTCGAAAGTATCGGTTGAAGAGATTATGGTGGCGAACCAGGCGCTCAAAGACGTCGTGATCAAGACGCCGCTGCAGCGAAATGAAATTCTTTCTGCCAGGTACGGCTGTAACGTGTATTTAAAACGGGAAGATTTGCAGGTGGTGCGCTCATTCAAGCTGCGTGGCGCTTATAATTTCATCCGCAGCCTGACCTTGGAAGAACGCAACAAAGGAATTGTTTGTGCCAGCGCTGGCAACCATGCTCAAGGCGTTGCGTATTCCTGCTTTGCGCTGGGAATCGAAGGGAAGATTTTCATGCCGCTGACAACCCCCAGCCAAAAAGTATCACAAGTCAAACGCTTCGGCGGCGATCAAGTCTCCGTCGTCCTGACAGGAGACACATTTGACGATGCCTATACAGCAGCGATGGAGTACTGTACAGCCGAAGAAGGTGTGTTTGTCCATCCGTTTGACAATAGACAGGTGATAGCGGGCCAAGGCACCGTCGCAGTGGAAATCCTGAACGACATGCAGGAGCCTGTTGACTATACTTTTTGTGCCATCGGTGGCGGCGGATTGGCGTCAGGCATCGGAACCTATTTAAAAGGGATCAGCCCGTCGACGAAACTGATTGGCGTTGAGCCGGCGGGAGCTGCCAGTATGAAGGCATCGCTGGACAATGGCAAAGTGACCCGCCTCGATTCGATTGATACGTTTGTCGACGGCGCAGCTGTCAAACAGGTCGGCGAATTGCCAGTGGCGATTTGCAGCGGCGTTTTGGATGATATCGCACTTGTACCCGAAGGCAAAGTCTGCACGACCATTCTGCAGCTGTATAACGAAAATGCGATTGTGGCGGAACCGGCGGGTGCGTTGTCGGTGGCTGCGCTGGATTTCTATAAGGAAGAAATCAAAGGGAAAAATGTGGTATGCGTCATCAGTGGCGGCAACAATGACATTGAGCGGATGCAGGAGATCAAAGAAAAATCGCTTATTTATGAAGGGCTGAAGCATTACTTCATCGTCACCTTTCCCCAGCGTGCCGGCGCATTGCGTAAGTTCATGGACCAGGTTTTGGGGGAGCAGGACGACATCACACATTTCCAATACACAAAACGGACCAACCGCGAGGCAGGTCCCGTCATCGTGGGCATTGAACTGAAGAGCCGGGAAGACTACGGACCGCTTGTGAAAAGGATGGATGAAAACGGATTTCCCTATAAGGAGATCAATAACGACCCGATGTTATTTAACTTGCTGATCTGATAAAAAAGAGCCCTGTGACGAACACAATACAAGTTATACGGGAAACTGCATGAGGAATCCGCTGAAACCAGAAATGGGGCGGGTTCTTTTTGCGTTTTATGGGAAATAGCCAAAATCATTTCGTGCACAAAGACGCTTTTAGGACTGCTAGAAAAGAATATCTTCAGTAAGTATACATATTACCTAAATTCTAATTAATAAAATGTAATAAAAGGTAAAAAATTATATCATAATACCCTTTTTACTTTCATTTTATTGAAGTAGAATGAAATCTATAAATGAATTTTTTTGGGAAATGCCGGAAGTGACGGCCCCTGAAACACTGTTCTTCCTTTCAATAAAGGCAAAATGGTTTTAAGAAAGTGCCGCAAAGTCGCAGACTTAAAGTCTTAGGCTATGGTGGCTGGACTGAAGAAGAAATGTGTATGAAAACGTTCCTGGTTGATTTCTAAATTCTTCTGATTCACATATAAATTTGATAGGGGAGGTTTTATTTTGGTTACGTATAAAAAGAAAATCCAGCGTTATTTCGCGGTGGGAATGGTGTCTGTTGTAACTGCATTTGCATTTAGCTCGACAGTGGTTTTGGCAGACGAGCATGAAGAACTTGAGGCTACAGAAACGGTGGAGGCTGAACCGGCTGAAACACCGGAAGAAAGTGCAGAGGAACCAACGGCTGAGGAAATTGAAACAGAAGAGCCTGCTCAACTTCCTGGGGACTGGTTTTATTTTGTTAAAAAACTCCAAGAGAATGTCCAGCTTGCTTTGACGTTCGAAGATGTGAAAGAAGCTGAACTCTATGCTTCGTTTGTGGAAGAACGGATTAAAGAGGCAGAGGCTTTATTTGCCCAAGGCGAAGTAGAGCTTGCCGTTGAAACCCTGGAACGAGCGATTGCCCAGCAAGAGGAAGCATTAAAGGCGTATGAATTGGCAGAACCGGAAGAATCAGCTGCTGATGAAGAAAACGCCGAGGACGAATCCGCTAATGAGCCTGTGGATCCAGAGGTAGCAGAAGAAGAGGAAGCCACTGAAGAAACCGAATCGGAAGAGGCGCCGATTGACGAGGACCGTGCTGCATTGGAAGCGAAATTCAGTTCAAACCTTCTTGCTTTGCAAGCCGCACTGGAGAAGGTGGAGAATCCGCAGGCTAAAGAATCACTGGCAAAAAATGTCGTGAAAGCCCAGGAAAGACTGGAAAGAAAAATTAACAAGAAATTGGCGAAGCTTGGAGAAACAGAGACAGAAATAGAAACAGAGACAGAAACAGAGACAGAAACAGAGACAGAAACAGAAGCAGAAACAGAAGCAGAAACAGAAACAGAAGATGTAATTGCAGAAGAAACTGATGAAGAAACGGCTGATTCGGGCGAGTCGGAGGCAGTAGACCCTGAAGCAGTTGAAAATCTATCGGTAAATGGTGCAGATACGGAGGAACTTGAATCCACTGAAACACCAGTACAAGCAATTGTGACCAAAGATGAAACAAAGCAGGCTCAGCCGAAAGCAGCTCAGCCAGAAAAGAAAGCAGAGCAGAAAGCCGTTCAGTCTGTGAAGAAAGCAGAGCAAAAAGCCGCTCAGTCTGTGAAGAAAGCAGAGCAAAAAGCCGTTCAGTCTGTGAAGAAAGCAGAGCCGAAAGCCGTTCAGGCAGAGAAGAAAGCAGAACCGAAAGCCGTTCAGGCAGAGAAGAAAGCAGAACCGAAAGCCGTTCAGGCAGAGAAGAAAGCAGAACCGAAAGCTGTTCAGCCCGTGAAGAAAGCAGAGCCGAAAGCAGCTAAGCCGGAGAAGAAAGCTGAGCCGAAACCAGAGCAGCCAAAAAAGCAAGATGAAGACGGGAACGGGAAAAATCCAAAGGATTAAAATTGCGCCCCTGTGTAAGACACAAGTGAACTCAATCACTTAAATTGAATACCTAAAAAGACCGCCTTCATTGAAATCAAAGGATTTCGAAGGCGGTCTTTTTGTTTCCTGCGGCCATCAAATAATACGGAACTGATCCGCTCACAGCGATAACGCAAAAAGAGGAGCCTGTAATTCTTTTATGATAGAAAAATTTATTTTAAATAATGTAATCAATATAAGGCTAATAGCACATTCCGCTTTTAGTAATTGGAACTATACTTTAGTTTATTCGATAGATAGAGAGGAAGTACCAAGTGCGTGCAATCAAGTTTTCAATCACGTTGATGTTGCTGCTGGCAATCGGGCAATTCGCATGGAGCGGCCCTGTTTACGCAGCAAGCTTCAATGATGTAACGGTATTTAAAGAAGAGATTAACCATTTAACAACAATTGGAATCATCAACGGCTATCCCGACGCAACATTCCGTCCGGACCAGTCGATTACAAGAATTCAAGCGGTCCAAATGATTATGCGCGAAATCGGCATACCCGAAAATTGGGAGCCGAAAAATCCCTATCAGTTCAGCGACGTCAAGCCGGGGCAGGACGGGCACAGGGATGTATTGCGGGCTTATGAGCTGAACATTGTTACCGGCAAGGACTGGGACATCTTTGATCCAACCGGCAAAATGACACGGGCCGAAATGGCCAAAGTGCTGGTGCAGGCGTATTCGCTGGGCAGTGTCAATACGAGCCAATTCAAGGATGTCGCGGCGAGCTTCTGGGCAGCGCCTTACGTCCGTTCGCTGGCAGCTGTCAATATTACGGTCGGTTACCCGGATGGCACATTCAAACCGAACCTGCCAATCAGCAGAGCCCATTTCGCTGTGTTCATGGCTCGGATTTTGAATCCGGCGTTTAAACCGCCGACTCTTGCTGTGAAAGGGGCGGCTATGCAGGAGCTGGGGAACCTGGAACCGCTGGATGCAGTGAAAGATTCGGCAGAACCAGTGATTTACTTCATCGAAGCGAATACAAATTCACTTGTGGCATTGAATCATGTCACCAATGAACAACGGGCAGTGAAACTTCCGCTGCCTGCTGAACGGATGGCGTTAAAAGATGGGAAAATCTATATCCCCCAACTCCACCATCCGCATTCATCGTACCGGCAGCAAGACCAGCAAAGCGGTGACATTGCGGTTTACGACGCAAAAACACTGCAATTGCTGAAGTCTATACCGGTCAAAGTGGATCCCTTTGATATTGAAGTAGATGCAAACGGCATCCTGTATGTCTCCAGCGGTTCCGGCCAATGGACGTATCTCCAGAGCTACTCGTCTGCAACAGGCGAACTTCTGTCGACAGCGTCTGGTCTTCGTGAGCAGTCGCTGATCCGCCTGAACCCGTCAGCAACGAAAATTTACGCGTTGACCACCTTGGAAAATCCGGGATTACGAAGTTACCTCACGGATCAGGGGCAGCTGAAAGCAGGAGAATATTCTCCTGTACAGATGAGCGCGTATCATCCCGGCACCCATTTGGAAGTGACGCTAAACGGGCGATACGCCTTAACCAATACCGGCGAAACCTTTTCCGTGAACGGCATGACGGACGGAACGGACATGCTTGAAGACTACGAAGCGGATGGCTACGGCTTCACTTCTTTTGCTGAAAGCGCAGCGCGCAATGAAATTTACTTCGCCAAAAACAAACGGTTGATCCGAGTCAACTCAGCGGCGGACATGAAGAACCAGTACCACATGGCCGCATACGGCGAAGTGAAATTCATCTTCACCGATTCCACAAGAAATGAATTGGTCATGCTGTCTACGGTGAAAACTGGCAAAGACCGCAAAGCGGTGCTCGCTATCGAAAAAATAACTTTCCAGCCGTAACAAGATCCGATTGCATGTCTTACATTTAAAATGAATGTCTATAAGACCGCCTGCCATGAAATCCTGTGATTTCATCGCAGGCGGTCTTTGTGTCTGACGATTCATAAGTGGGCCGGACACAGGGGCAGGGCTTGAAATCGATAGCGGTTTACGGAATGAGAAGGCCTGTCGGCTGAAATAACGGGAAATCCATTGTTGTTCCTCAACGTCATTTTCAATACGAAGAGAGTTTTTTAGTCAGCTGATTTTATCAGTCAGAAAAAAATTCAACTCGTGTCCGAATCTCTTCGCTTGCAAAATTTTCGCATCCGTTTTATATTGTATGAGGAGTCAATGGTTGAGGTATCAAGTATTGATGCGTCACACAATAAAAGTTGGAAAAAGGAGCAAGAATTCATGCAAACATATGCAAAAACGAAAATAAATGATTTCAATGAAATCGTCAACAACCGCCGTTCGATCAAACAATACGATCCGACGGTGAAAATCAGCCGGGAAGAGATGAGCGAAATCATCGCGCAAGCAACGACGGCGCCGTCATCGATTAATATGCAGCCTTGGCGTTTTGTCGTCATCGACAGCGAACAAGGAAAACAGACACTGGCGCCACTGGCTTCATTTAATTTGGATAAGGTAATGAGTTCTTCGGCAGTCATCGCTGTTTTCGGGGACCGCCAAAACATTGAGTATGCAGAAGAAATCTATGGCAAAGCAGTGGAACTGGGCTATATGCCAGAAGAAGTCAAAGACATGCAGTTGGGGATGTTCAAACCAATCTATGAAAATGCATCCGACGAAGCGATGAAAGACATCGTCATGCTGGATGCGGGCTTGGTGTCGATGCAATTGATGTTGGTCGCGCGGGCTCATGGCTACGATACGAACCCGATTGGCGGTTACGACAAAGAGCAGATCGCAGAAGCATTCGGCTTGGACAAAGCACGTTATGTGCCGGTCATGCTGATCACAATCGGCAAAGCCGCCAACGAAGGTTTCCCGTCGTACCGTTTGCCGGTCGACACGATCACAGACTGGAAATAACTTGAATACTGGATGATACTGTTTTATGAGGACAATGCGTAGTGAACTGGCTATCAATTGATCTCAAAATGATGAAGGAGGTCAATTTATGCAATGTTCATTTTCAAAACAAGAGCAAGTCCTGCACTTGTTTAAAGGCCTTAACAACCAAATCAGCCCAAAATTTGAACGCTGTACCGGCATTAGCGCATCGCGCTATGAATTGCTGCACCAGCTTTATCAAACAGACGAAATCAACCAGTCGACGCTGCAAAAAGCAGTCAATATCGACGGGGCCGCGATTACCCGGCACCTCAAGCAGCTGGAAGCGGACGGCATGGTGGCGAGACGCCGAAATCCGGACGATAACCGCGTCATTTTTGTCAGCCTGACCGCAGAAGGGCGCGAAAAAATCATCGGCTACCGAAAAGAAAATGCCGGCTTTGTGCAGCAGATGCTCCAGGATTTCACGCCAGAAGAAGTGGAAGCCCTGGCCGGCATGTTGGGCCGCATGCAGCATAATATCATTGACTATTAATCAGTTTAACAAATACATTGAAAAAGGATGATTCCATTGTTAATTATTCACGCAGATTTGCAAGTAAAACCCGACCAAGAACAGGCATTCCTTGAAGCCAGCAAGCCGTTGATCCAAGCATCACGAGCGGAAGCGGGGAACCTTTCCTACGACTTGAAAAAATCGACTGACCAAGACCACCATTATACAATGGTGGAAACGTGGCAAGACGCCGCGTCAATTGAAGCACATAACACAAGCGCACATTTCACTGCATTTGTAGGACAAGCACAAGCCTTCATGGCAGCGCCGATGGATGTTACCGTCTATGCCGGAGAACGTGTGCAAAATTAACCACCAGATTTAGACAATCATGCTTGTGTAAGGCACTATAGTTTTATACATTCGAATTGAATACCAAAAAGACCGCCTTCAATGAAATCAAGGGATTTCGAAGGCGGTCTTTATGTTTTCCTGCGAAGGGGCTGCTTAGTGCATACAACACACTTGTCGCTGGGTGGCCAAGTCAACGATTTTGGCAACAATTATACGCCTGCCATCGTCATGCATTGGTATAATAGATGCATGACGATGGCGAAATGCGAAAGTACTTGAGAAGGAGCCCAACGCAGCCGGCAGCTGCGTTGGGCTTTTCCATTTCCGCTCTTGAACTAGGATCGTGGAAGGGCGCTACGCTGCTAGTGCCGGTTAAACTCGAAATAGATCATGTTAAGAACTGGTTAGCTCATGTTGAAAGTTCTACACTTCATGTTAACGGGCGAATCTGCTAAACCAAACCAACAGATGGATGCATTTCGCCTTGGCGAAATGCGCAAGTGTTTGAGAAGGAGCCCAACGCAGCCGGCAGCTGCGTTGGGCTTTTCCATTTCCGCTCTTGAACTTGAATTGCGGGGAGAAGCTTCGCAGCTAGTGCCGGTTAAATTCGGAACAGTTCATGTTAAGAGCTGGTTAGATCATGTTGAATCTCTCGCATGTCATGTTAACGCCTGGCTAAGTCATGTTAACGGTGATTTAGTTCATGTTAACGGGCGAATCTTCTAAACCAACCGAAACAGATGGATGCATTTCGCCCTGGCGAAATGCGAAAGTGCTTGAGAAGGAGCCCAACGCAGCCGGCAGCTGCGTTGGGCTTTTCCATTTTTGCTCTTGAACTTGAATTGCGGGGAGAAGCTTCGCAGCTAGTGCCGGTTAAATTCGGTGTGGTATTGTCATCGGGTGTCTGGACAGGGGAAGGCGCAATGGAAAATTCTTCTGCATTGACGAGCTTGGCATTTGAATCCTATTTCGGTGAATTCGGCACGAAAGCTTCCTACGGCATGCAAGTGGTTTACATATTCGCCATCATTTTCGGAGCGGTCGGCGCAGCAGAAGTGATTTGGGGCTTCCTCGATATTATGCTGCGGTCATACTCATTCCGAACGTACTTGCCATCTTATTGTTAAGCAATAAAGTGAAAGCATTGACGACCGAGTTTTTCACATCGGATCAGTATTATTTGAAAGACCAAAAAGAGAAAAGAGCGAAGAAAAAGAGAAAAGCAGCGAGAGAGAGTTATGAGTCTTAATATCGCGCAGCTTTTCAATCATTTGAAATGAATACCTAAAAGACCGTTTTTGAAATCATGGGATTTCGAAGGCGGTCTTTGTGTTTTCGCAGCTTTCCTATGCGAGGCATTTATTCCTCTGACGGGTTCTATGATGCCGAAGTGGTTTCGAATCGTGGCAGCAATAGTTTTATTTATTGGCATGACTGATTCTCAAACGTGTTTTCTGAAACAATACAGGGAAACAGCATGATTTCGGCGAATACATGTTTACAAGTTTAAATGGACGAATAGGGAGGGGCGAGAAGGATGAATAAAAGCGATACCGTCATCGCGGATATAGCGCTCTATGCGATGAAGCAGATCCAAATGGCTAAGCATGACCGTGAATTGATGGGAAACGAGGATTATTGGACGGGGGAAATCATGTCAATGAAAAACCTACTGTTATACATGGATAGATTAGCAGGAAATAAAAAGAAAGTGGATCGAACCTTGCCGGATTTGATTGAAGTATTCAATCGGGTAGATGCGAAACGCAAAGGAAATTTCGATTTCTTTTGGGAGCGCATTTGGGAAGATGCTGAGGATGCCGAGGAGGGCCTATAAGGTTCTGATCCATATGGAATTATTGGGTTACCGATTCTTTGCAATGACCTTAAAATAGCAGCCATCTTTGGAAAGGGTTTATTTCAAAGATGGCTGTTTTTTAGATACAGAAAAAAATGCTAATTTATTATATATCTGAATTATCTGTTAATTTTATATTCTCCATGATAGAATTTGATTAGATTGCTGATATTTAAAGAGAAATTTTACAAAGCGGTACAAACACTGAGGAGGCGATTTTTTGACGTATGATCAGCTTGTGAAAAACCATTTAGCGGAATATAAAGTAAGTAAATTGGCCATAACAGAGCCTGAGTTTTGGCGGAATGGCAAGAAGAAATACCATTATATTCTTCCAGTGGATAAACGGGAGTTGAATTTCTTGGCCAATTACCGGAATGAGATGGCAATCTATGCGAAAAACAAAGTCAAACTTCATCAATTTTTCCATCACTTGAATTCGTCACAAGCCATGGGGCTTAATTTTTTTTATCCTCAGGACGTAGAGCATCGATTGCCTTTATTGCTGAAGGCCTTAGGGTTGCCGGAAGAGCCCGTCGAAGAGTGTGCATTCGAGCGCATGATGGGGGAAGGGGAAAGAACGAACTTCGATTTTTATATGAAACTGAAATCCGGCAGAGAAATAGTATTTGAAATTAAATACACGGAAAAGGGATTTGGCGGAGCGACTTCCGGAGAAACATTTGATAAACAATACAAGAATGTTTACCAGAGAATGCTCGCAGGCAAGATCCGTACAGGAGTAGATGGCTATCAAGCATTGAAGAAGAATTATCAATTGCTGCGCAACATTGCTTATGTGGATGCGGGAGACGAACGGTTATTGGTGTTTGTCTGTCCCGAGGACAATCTGAAGCTCCACAAGCAATATCAAAATGTGATGAACACCATTGTGGACCCGGCGCTGCACAAGAATATCCAGATGGTTACCTGGGAGTCGCTGCTGAAGCGAGTGAAAGGTCAATTAAATATGGATCCGGACACACCAGCCAAGCTGAAGGAACATTACCGGGAATTTGAAGAAAAATATTTTCCGGTTTAAAAGCTAATTCTATTTAAACTCAATTCAAGGGAGGCGGAGATATGGGCAAAAGAATAGCGGTGCGGTATATGGTGCTGCCCGGGATAAAGAAAGGCGTAAGCGGATTTTATGCGAATCCAAAAGACACGAATTGCGTTGAACCGAACAAACCTTATGAAGATAGCGTTTGCCATACGATTGGTGATGAAGTTGGATATGCTGGCGTTGCTGGTTGGATTCAAGACAAGAGAAGAATTTGCAAAAGAGCATGGAGGGAAGTCTTGCCTAAATGCCTATGGGATAAAGCTATCTGAGCACGTTAAAGATGCGCTGTAAACAAAAGGTGTCGGATGGATGATCAATGATGAATTGGTCCATTTCTATTCACCACCGGGAGAGTTTGTGCTGTGGCCGAATAGTAATCGGTAGTAAGAGCACAACGCTGTGTAAGCCGAATGAATGTATTCATTCTATTAAAGAGAATACCCAAAAACCGCCTTCAATTAAATCTAGGGATTTCGAAGGCGTTTTTTTGGTGTTTATGTGGATAGCTACCTATTCATACTTGTTCCGCACACAGGTTGAGAAAGGATTTGAAGGAGATAGTAAAATATAAAATTTTGTCTCGGAGTCCAAACCAATTCAAAATATATAAGAATACTGCACGAGGAATCCGCTTGAGTCAATAATTGACCGGGTTCTTTTTGCATGTTTAACGAATAGCGAGCTGTCATAATGGCTCTGTGAAAAGAGCGAAATAACATAAAAATGAAATAATTTTTGAACATTCTAAAAGTGTAAATATAACTAGATAATTTTTTGGGAATTAAAAGATCAACTAAGAACAATGGGATTTTTTAGATGTGACTTTCTATCAGCTAAATAATGGACTTGATGTTTTTTCTTTTTACTCTATTACGGTAAGTCGATTCAGAATTTAAAAAGCTCTATTTTACTTTTACCTTTGTGTACATTTCGTTTGACTTATAAGCATGTATTTATTCCTAAAACTAATTTCCTATTTTTAAAATTTTATGGTAAAATTATGCTTAAAATAAGTTTTTCGGAGGACTCATATGAAAATATATTTAAAAATTTTATCATTGCTTATAGTAGCGGGATTAATGATCAGCATCTTGCCGGAAAGGTATATTGATCAAGCTAACGCTGAGCCTTTATTGACATTCGAAACAGCGCGAAAATACAAAGGGATCATCGCAGCAAATGAATCTCGAATTTCAATTCTACAAGCAAATGGCTCAGTGAGTGAAACGAGCATGTCTTGGGAGCAAGAATTTATAGAGTGGAAGAATATTAAGTTCCTAGACGCAAGTACATATTTTACAGTTGGATTGACAGATGAAGGAACTGTAATTACTTCCGATGGATATCCATATATAAGTGAAGAAGTATCTAATTGGAAAGACATAGAAGCGATTTCAGTTGGAGAATCAGATTTATTAGCTTTAAACAACAATGGTACTGTATTAAGTGCAGGAAATGGAGATTGGGATATTAGTAGTTGGACAGACATTATTTCAATAGCTGCAGGTATGGACCATTATGTTGGTTTAAAGAAAGATGGAACAATTTTAGCAAATGGATCTTATCCGACTTCTTTTGCAGAAGCAAGCAATTGGAAAGCTATTATTGAAATCTCAGTAGGTGATAACCATACAGCAGGTTTAAGAGAAGATGGAACTGTTCTCGCTACAGGAGAATTTGCAGAAGAAGTAAAAGAATGGAACAATATCGTTGCTATATCTTCTGGAGATTATCATTTGGTTGGATTAAAGAGTGATGGAACCTTAGTTGGCAGCAAAACGGGCTATAACGATAGCGGACAGCTGGATTTCAAAGATTGGGAAAATGTTATAGCAGTTCAAGCTGAAGGATATTATACAATTGGTTTAAAGAGTGATGGAACAATTATATCAACTGGGAATATCTATGGAGCTCAAAGAGATATTGCCGGTTGGACAAATATAAGAGCAATTTCAGCTGGGGAGAAAAATATTACAGCCTTAAAAAAAGACGGTAGTGTTTTGTCGGAGGGGTCCATTACTGCTAATTTTAATTCCCTTAGTGACTGGAGTGATATATCCCAAATTTCAGTTGGAGCAATTCATACTCTCGGCTTAAAAAGTAACGGAACTGTACTAGGGGCAGGTAACTCTGGAAATGGACAAATCAATGTTGAGAAATGGACAAATATTAAGCAAGTTTCGGCAGGAGAAGCATTTTCAATTGGTTTAAAGAATGATGGAACTGTATTAGCGACAGGTTATGGATATGGAGGTCGTACTAATGTTCAATCATGGAGTGGTATAGTAAAAGTTTTTACAGGGAGTGATTTTACATTAGGCTTAAAAGAGGATGGCACAATAGTAGATACTCGAACTTCAACTGAATTTAACAGTAAAGGTTGGAGTGGTATTAAAGATATTGCGGGGGGCCTTGAATATATTACTGGACTCAAGAATGATGGGACAGTATTAGCAGAAGGTAGAAATAGGGATGGACAATTAGATGTAAAACGGTGGGAAGAGATTAAGGCTATTGCAGCAGGGAGAGCCCATACAGTCGGTTTGAAAACGGACGGTACAGTAGTTGCGACGGGATCAAACGCTTTTGGTCAGACCGAAGTAGAAAACTGGACGGACATAGTCGCTGTATCTGCAGGAGATGATTTTACAGCCGGTTTAAAAAGTGATGGGACGATAGTAGCCACAAGCTGGACCGGACAAGCTGCATCCGATGCAATCGCAATAGATAAGCAAGTTGTTAAACCTGGTGATAATGTACAATTTTCATTATCAAGCAGTCGTTTCTATACTATAGAAAGCGATGAATACACTTTCAGTGGTTCTATTTCTTTGGGTGGCCATTTGAATTCAGTAGACGGCAAGGAATACAAAGCTTCCTATCAGGCTAAGGAAGCAGATGTTGGCTGGGTGAATATCTCTCTACCTGGCATTGTGGACTCATTTGGAAATTCGTTGCAGCGAAAGAATCTCTTTCAAGTGGTTCCTTTGCAGTCGCTGACTTCTTCGATAAAAGATGCAAAATCCGGTGAAAAAGTAACATTGACAGCATCTTTCTACCAGCCGGTACAGCCAGACTTTGAATTGTCCTTAGCTGGTGCGGTTAAAATGGATCCAGTATTGATGAAGGAAGTGGCAGGCAGTGGAGGGAAGAAATTTATCTTCCAGTACACTTTGCCTGCTGATTATGAAGAAGGGGCAGTTAGTGCAAGTTTACAAAATATATCTACGTTGGATGAAAAGCGTTTTGATCCGTATATAGAAGAGCACTTATTTGTTAAAAGCAATGATCCAGCTCCGCTCAGCGCTCTTTTTGCATCGCAAAAACAAGCGAAGGTTGGCGACATTGTTACCATTACAGCCAAGTTTTCAGAAAAGGTAGCTGGAGGCATTAAGTTGTCCTTAGATGGAGGTGCCAATCTTCAGGATCAAGTCATGATCGAAGTTCCAGGCAGTGCCGGGCAGGAGTTCACGTATGATTACTATGTATATGGTGGGAATCCAGGGGGCGTTACTGCCTCTTTAACAAATGTTTTTGATGCAAACGGAACCCTACGCAGAGAATATAAACAGGAAAACCTTTTTATAGCGGATGCCGAATTGCCGCAGGTAGAAAACTTTGAAACTTCTCAAATAAAAGCAAAACTGGGGGAGAAACTGGTCTTTACTGCAACATTCAGTGAACCTGTTAAACCCGGAGTGAAAGTGAATCTATCAGGCGGAACGGAAAACAAAGCTTTGGAAATGGATGAGATTCCTGAAAGTAATGGCCTAAAGTATAAAGCTGAATATACGATTGGTGAAAAGGATTCAGGGACAGTTCATGCCGAGATCATCAATCTTGAAGATTTTTTTGGAAATCAAAGTGTTTATTTTAAAAATGATCTTTTTTATGCCGACGGAAAAACCCCGACATTGATTTCCATCCAATCGGATGAGAAGGTTCATTATCAGGGTGACTATGCCCACATCATCGCAGAATTCAGTGAACCGGTGAAACCGGACATGAAAATAAAATTTTCAGGTGCAATAAAAGGCGAAGAGTACACGATGTCAGAAGTGGCAAATAGCCAGGGTAAAAAGTTTGAATTGTTTTATGAAGTGAAAAGTGATCAGCACCGATTTGTAGATGTAGATTTAGTTGACATAGAAGATATGGCGGGAAATATCACGTCTGTATCCAGCCGGAAGTTGTTTTATATCAGTGATCCTTCTAATGCACAACTTAATGATTTGTCTGTACAGGGTTTCAATTTTTCTCAAACTTTTTCGCCTGATGTCACGGAGTACGAAGTGACTGTTCCAGATTCATTGAAAACAATTGAAATACAGGCAAATGCAGAAGATCCAGATGCTGTGGTCAGTGGAGCAGGGAACGTTACTCTTGCGCCCGGAGACAACAGCTATACAATTACAGTGACTTCGAAAGATGGAACGAAGAAAGAATACCATTTAAATGTTAAAGCGGTGGATTTGGATCATCCATTACTTGAAGGTGTGGCAGATGTAATAATAAAAGTCGGAGAGTCTTTTAATAATAGAGCAGGCATTACGGCGATTGATGTTGTTGACGGTGATTTAACGAATTCAATTTATATTACAGGCGCTGTCGATACAGCAAAACCTGGTGTATATTATTTGGAATACACTGCCGCAGACAAAAATGGGAATTCCATTACAGCTAAACGAAAAATAACAGTTGTTGACGACCAAAAACCGAGTATTCTAGGAGCAAAAGATTTATCTGTATTATTGAATTCTGCTTTTGATCCCAAAGCAGGTATTAAGGCAGAAGATAATGTAGATGGGAATCTAACCACATCAATACAAATTAGTGGAACGGTCAATACAAAAGTAGTAGGAATTTATCCAGTAAAATATAGCATTACAGATGCATCAGGTAATCAATCATCAATGACTGTAAACATTACAGTTACGCTTCCTTCTCCTAGCGGCCTAAAAGCGGTTTCAAACTCTATCGATAGTATTAAAATAACTTGGGGAGCTGTATCGGGTGCTACGGGTTATGAGGTTTACCGAAGCACGTCAAGCACTGGAACATATTCTAGAATTGGACCGACGACATCGTATAATGGCCTCGTAGATCCGGACGTACCGACCAATAAAACATACTATTACAAAGTCAGAGCTTATCAATACACTGGATCTGCTAAATTTTATAGTGGTTATTCAACTGTTATTTCAGGAAAAGCGCTGCCACCTGTACCAACTTCAGTTAAAGTAGCCTCAGCGTCTTACAATAGTATTAAGGTAAGTTGGGCAGCGATATGGGGGGCTACCGGCTATGAAGTTTATCGAAGCACGTCAAGCACCGGAACTTATTCAAGTGTCGGATCGACTGCCTCTACAAGTTTGGTAAATGGTAATCTAGTAACTGGAAATACCTATTACTATAAAGTTAGATCGTATCGAACTGTGGAAGGCGTAAAAGTATACAGCTCCTTTTCAAGTATCTTTAACGCAAAACCTGTTTTCACAGGAACCATTACCGCAAGAGCGGCTTCAGCGGGTTACAGCAAGAACAAAGTCAGCTGGTCTCAAGTCAGCGGGGCTAGTGGATATATTGTTTATCGAGCGACTTCAAAAACAGGGACTTATAGCAATATCAAAACCATCACAAGCGGCAGTACGCTCGTCTATGAAAATACGGGCTTAACGACCGGAAAAACTTACTATTACAAGGTGAGAGCGTATCGAGTTGTCTCCGGCAAAAATGTCTATGGTCTATACTCAGGAATAGTCAGTGCGATACCAACTTTAGCCATGCCATCAAAAATCACGCTGGCGAAAGTGAGCAGCACTTCCATCAAATCATCTTGGTCTAAAGTGGGCGAAGCGAGCGGTTATGAATTATATCGTGCAACCAGCAAAGCCGGAACCTATACTAAAGTTAAAACCCAGACCTCCGGATCTGCTATTACCTTTACGAATACAGGTTTAAGTAAAGGTAAAACCTATTATTACAAAGTTAGGGCGTATCGTATTGTTAATGGGAAAAAGATTTATAGTACTTACACTCCGATTGTCTCAAGCACCCTATAGTAGAAGTGTTATAAAGAGACGCTGTTTCATAGACTAAATAGCGTCCATAAATAAGATACATTTGAATTTATTTCAAAAAAAGTTACATTAAAAGACCGCCTTAAATGAAATCAAAGAATTTCATTTAAGGCGGTTTTGGTGTTTTCATGTGAATAGCTACCTTTTTATAATTGCGCCTTACACTGGGACGAAATGGCAGCTGCCTGTATGAGGGGGGGGGCAGCCAACATTTGCTCAAAGAAAACCAACATTACCCGCATTTCCATGTCTTCTACATTAGGAATCTTCCTCAACGATCTGCTGATAGGTCAGGCAATTGATGCAGTAGGCTAGATTGGTCATCTTAACAGCTCAATAATTCCTTCGAAGCGGCTCATTTCTTTGGTTTTATCCTCCAAAGAATTTGACCTCAAGCAACTTGGAAAGTGTATTTTATACATGTCTCATACCGCTCGGTCACGCTATAATAAACTAATCGTTGAAAGGGGGATTTTTGTGATTATTTTTCAAAGCAGCTTATGGCAAACGAACTCTACTTTAATAGAAGGTAAGGAAGAATGCTTTCTCTTTGACCCAACCTACTTTCCGCACGAATTAGCCCAAATCAAAAAAACGCTTCCAGACAAAAAAATAACCGTGATTTACACCCATGCCGATTGGGATCACATTGCCGGATTTTCCGAGTTTTCATATGGACATACGATTGGCCACCACAAGATCCGTGAACGCCAGGACCCTTTGGAGAAAGTCCGGTCTTTTGATCTTCAATGGTATGTTGCACGCGACAACGAACTTGGAGAGCTCAGAATCGATGAGGAAATCGTTGAAGAGACGACCAAATCCACCTCAGATGACACGCTTTATTTTTTGGCGATACCCGGCCATACTGACGATATGATGGCGACCTTTTTTCTGGAACGCAAACTGGTTGTCGCAGGAGATGTCTTATCCAATCTGGAATTTCCGTTTATCTTTTATTCGAGCCAGAAATACATAGAGAGTTTGCAGCGGATGAAAGAGAAAATCATCGAACATGGCATTCACACATTGATTCCTGGCCACGGCGATCCGATTTTCGATTCGCAACCAGAGATTCTCAAACGAATCGAAGACGATTTGGAATACCTTCATCAAATAACTTCTGGCGATAAAAAGGCCCTTTACCGGCAGCAGCCTATTCCGCCGCATCTCATTCCACGCCATGAAGCGAATATAGATTTTATTGAAACAGAAATAGAATAAGTGGGAAAATTTTTGTCTCGATAGGTAGAATGTTTTTTGTGATTGCGGATAGCCGCAATTGAACATTTCACTAAAGTAGAGGAGTTGTATCGCAAATGAACAAGTCAGAAGAAAAGAATAACCCAGTTCCGCAGGGGAAATATGTTCCGGCTACCCGCTTTGAAAACCTGGTTTATACCGCCGGGATGACTCCGCGGAAGAATGGCGTACTGATTCAAACGGGGAAAATCAGCACTGATCAGCCGGCTGCTAATTATAAAGAAGCAGTCAGGCAAGCGGCTGCCAATGCATTAACTGCAGCTAGGGGTTTGCTTGCAGACCAAGAGGACTTTGAACAAATCGTTTCGCTCACCGTGTACCTGAAGGCGGAAGATGGCTTTGGAGCGCATTCCACGCTGGCTGACTTTGCTTCTGAGTACTTATATGAACAATTAGGCGCCAAAGGAGTTGGGAGCCGGGCTGCGGTAGGAGTTGCTTCATTGCCGGGCAATGCACCGGTCGAAATTCAATTGATTGCCGCGGTAGCTGCGGGAAGTTGAAATTCACGTTCCTGAGAAAGAATTACTTCAATAGAGTTTTGACTATTCTAAGCAAATGAATGCGAAAGAAAGCCGCTCCCGAGAATGTAACATTCTCGGGAGCGGCTGTTTTATTTTTTGCAGAAAGCGAAACTTTCAAGAATGGTGCCGCTTCCTGCGGAAAAAAGTTGTTTCTTCATTCACAAGACGCTAAGCAGATCCGGTTTTTGGCCTTTCATCAACTGGAGCTTCTCCAACGCATAGGCCACATTCAACACTTTCTCTTCCTCGAATGCCGGACCCATGATCTGCAGACCAATCGGCAAACCGTCGCGGACGCCGCATGGGATGCTCAAGGCCGGAAGTCCCGTTAAGTTGCCGGGTCCCGTGAAGCGGATGACTTCATCCAGGAAACTCAGCGTTTGGCCGTTGATGTCTACCGTGTTGTCGCCAACGAGCGGCGGCAAGAACGGCAAGGTCGGACTGATGATGACATCGACGTGTTCAAAGGTTTGCGCAAACTCATTGCTCAGTTTCCGGCGGATTTGCTGGGCTTGCAAATAATCCACTGCTGTCACCAATTCACCAAACTCCAGCAGGAAGCGGGTATCTTCCCCGAACATTTCAGGATGCTTGATCAAATTCTGGTGATGTACGGTACTCGCTTCCGATGTAATGGTAACGAGTTCGGCAAATTCCGCTTGCGACAGTGAAGGGATTTTGACCGGTTCGATTCGTGCACCCAGTTTTTCCAATTCACTGATCGCGTGCCGCACGGCTTCATCGACGCGTTTGTCGACGTTGCGGAAAAAGTAATCTTCATCGATGCCGATCACTTTGCCCTTCAAGTCTTCGGACAGCCCACCACTATAATTTTGGGACGGCTTATCGATCGACGTTGGGTCCCGCGGATCATAGCCGGACAAGGTTTCCAATAGCAGAGCGGCATCATGGACCGTCTTGGTAAGGGGCCCAATATGGTCAAGGCTCCACGCCAAAGGGAAACAGCCGTATTTCGAGATTCTGCCATGGGTCGGCTTCAAGCCGATAATGCCGCAGCTTGCAGCAGGAATCCGGATAGAGCCGCCTGTATCGGTTCCGAGAGACGCGATGGCCATGTCAGCAGCAACGGCTGCACCTGAACCGCCGCTTGACCCGCCAGGAATTTTATTGAGGTCCCACGGATTGCGGCAAGCGCCGAAATGCGGATTGGTGGTCGTCGCGCCCCAGGCATACTCATGCATGTTCAGTTTCCCGGTGAAGACCACCCCCGCATTTTTCAGCTTCGATACGACCGCAGCATCGTAATCGGGTATGAAATCCCGGTGGATGCCGGAACCCATTGTAGCTGTTTCTCCCTTGAAATACATAATATCTTTCAACGCCATCGGAATGCCGTGAAGGGCGCCGCGGTAATTGCCGCTCGCAATTTCAAGCTCAGCCGCTTTTGCTGCCTGTCTCGCTCCTTCGGCTTGGATTTCGATATAGGAATTCACTTGGCTGTCGTACTTGTCGACATTTTTCAGCACCGCTGCTGTCAGCTCGACAGGAGAAATGTCTTTGTTTTGGAGCAGCGGAGCCAGCTCGCCAATCGATTGTTTGGCTAAGTCCTGCGTCATTTCCCATCACCTCCCGGCACATGGGTCAAACCGATGTCGTAATCGGCAAGCGATTCCTGGTCCACGGTTGCGCGCATTTTTTCGAAAACGGCCCACTGATTCACCAGCATTTCCTCGTGATGCTCCGGTACGTCGATGCCTTTGTCTTGCAAAATCTGTACAATGTTCTGTGCCATTCCTTTTCCTCCCATTCAAAGTAGGTTGAAAGCTTATGTGAGAACAAAGATGATAGGTCTACTCTATCACAATAGAAAGAATATTTTGACTAATAAAGTATAATTTAATGATTAATGAGAAATTCTTGCTTCAAGGTAAGAGGCAAAGCTACGTCATTCTGAATCTGCACGATCAGGGAAGACAGAAAAATCCACTCCCAGGGAAATTCAAAGGAGCGGATTTCTTGTGCAGAAAGAGGAGAGCTGTTCCGTTTAATAAGGAGTGGTCAAATAAGGCTCACAGCTGGCAGCTTTTCCGGAATCATAGCCAAGCAGAAAAGCATCGGTCCGCTCTTTCGGCGTTCCGTGTGTCGGATTAGGGGCCGTCGGGTCTTGTCCGATGTCCGCCAGCGTTCGTTTCACTTCCTGGATGTCCGTGGTGTCCAGAAGGCCGCGAGCGTTTACCGAATTGGCCCATACACCAGTCATGCAATCAGCGTTGAGTTCAATGCTGCGGGAAGTCGCTTTTGGAGCTTCGTCGCCGGTTACTGGCAGCCAGCCGAGCTCGGTCTGCAGATTATGCGCGTATTCATGAGCCAGCACAAAGGCCACGGAGAAATCACCGGCCTTGTACTTGCTCGGCGGCTCCACATTGATTTTGTATGTCCCTTCCAATAGCTGCATCGCCATCAACTGCGTCATGACAATCTTGTCGTCATAGCCGCAATAAAATGCTTGCGCCGGATTGATCGGTGTTTCAATGACGCATTCGGTCTGGACGGGTTCTCCTAAAGCTGGGAATGAGTAAGTGACTGATGGTTTTGCGTAGCCATCCTTAACCATGATGGGAGACCAAAATGCTTCCACATCAGCCAAGACATAGACAAGGTAATCATGCATCGTATAATCCGCTGGCAGATCTTTCTTGAACGCAGGGCTGGATAAAGTTGGTTCTTTTGCCGATAAGCCGAGTGTTAGGGGAACCGCGTCTTGCTGATTTTCAGCTGCTTGTGGCGAAGCTTGAAGCGGGTTCCACCCGTTAAGAAACAGGATGATGACCACGGCAAATAGGATTTGTGCTGTTTTTCTCCACATACTGATCATCTCCTAGGTTTTTATTTGGAAAATCCAATGGTGCGGTATTATTTTTATTGCGAATATTTTGATAATTAATTATTATTCTATCATATATTTGATAACCAAAGGAATTTTTTTAATAAAAGGTCCATAAGTAAGTATTGATGATTCTCTAATTTTAAATCTCATGTCTCAGCAGAATACCTCCATCCTGTAACGCAGGACGTGTTTCTCACACAATAGCTTTTTTATAAAATGCTTATTTTCCTGCCAGATGGATGCACCTTGAAAGCGCAATTTTCATTAACTACGCTTTGATGGGGAGTGTGCTTTTGTTATGAGTGAGCAGCGTCATTCGCTCTGTTTCATTGGCGATTCAAAATTCATTTTCGAGGGGTAAACAGAATAGAAACGATCAAAATTATTGATAGAATTGTTTAAAAATTCATTGACATTGATTTTTATTACAAATACACTTAAAACAGTTTAAGAACAAAAGTAATGTATAAAGTAGATATTTCTTACTTTATGAACTGAAAAAACACGAAAAACGTATTGTTTTGTAAGGCGAAAGGAGTTTGGTGTTTTTAGTATCTACGAAACAAAAACAAGAAAGTCTATTAGACAGGGCTTATTCATTTAGCTTCATCATCCAGGTTTCGAATTTATATGAGAAAGAGGAGGCATACAAAATGAAGAAAAAGCTGCATATCCCATTTATCCTATCTTTGATTTTCGTCTTGCTGCTTGCGGCTTGTTCAGGAAATGATGGAGCAGACAACGCCGACAGCGGCGGTGAAGCGCCAGAAGGAGACAAGCAGGGCGGAACGCTCGTCTATGGCCGTGGAGCTGATTCGGTCGGCTTGGACCCGATCAATGTGACCGACGGGGAATCGATCCGTGTGACGCATAATGTCTTTGAGACTTTGCTGGAATACGATCAAAACCTGGAATTGCAGCCGAAGCTCGCAACGGAATACAGTTCGAGTGAAGATGGGCTGACGTGGACATTCAAATTGCGCGAAGGCGTGAAGTTCCATGACGGAACCGATTTCAACGCGGAAGCCGTCGTCTTCAACTTCGACCGCTGGATGGATCCCGAAAACCCATACCACCAAGGGGATTTTGCTTATTATCCATTCCTTTATGGCGGGTTTAAAGGAGACGAAAATCACTTGATCGAGCACGTGAAAGCGACAGGCGACCATGAACTGGAAATCAAGCTGAAACGCAAAACAGCGCCGTTCTTAAGCTATTTGGCGATTTCGATGTTCGGCATCGCAAGCCCGGCAGCCATCGAGCAATACGGCGAGAAGCTGAACGAAAATCCGGTGGGGACAGGGCCGTTTATGTTTGAAGAATGGAGCCGCAACAACACCATCACACTGGCGAAAAATCCGGAGTATTGGATGGAAGGAAAACCGTATTTGGACAAAGTCATCTTCCAGGTGATTCCGGAAAATGCGGCACGCTTGAATGCGTTGCAGACGGGCGAAATTGATGTACTCGACGGCATGAATGCAACCGATACGACGATTGTCGAAGACACTGCAGGGCTTGAATTGCTCAAGCGGCCAAGCTTCAATATCGGCTATATGGCATTGAACACGGAAAAAGAACCGTTCAACAATCCATTGGTTCGCCAAGCGATTAATATGGCCATCGACAAGGATAAAATCGTCGATGCGTTTTATAACGGCCTTGCCGACACCGCCACAAGCCCGCTGCCGCCATCACTTTGGGGCTATGATGATTCCTTGCAAAAGTACGACTACAATGTAGAAGAAGCGAAAAAGCTATTGAAAGAAGCAGGATTTGAAAATGGCTTCAAGACGAAGCTGCATACGATGAGCAACCCGCGCCCGTATTTGCCGGAACCGATGAAAATTGCGGAAGCGATCCAATCGGATTTAGCGAAAGTCGGAATCGAAGCGGAAATCGTGTCGATGGAATGGGCGACTTATCTGGACGATACGAAAGCCGGCGCGCATGAGATGGCGATGTACGGCTGGACCGGCGTTATGGCCGATCCGGATAATTTCCTGTATCCGAACCTCAGCAAAACGAATGCTGCCGTTCCTGCACAAAATATCGCGTTCTACAAAAGTGATGAGTTTACGGCTTTGATTACGGAAGCGCGTGAAACCCTTGACCAAGACAAGCGCATTGAACTGTACAAACAAGCGCAGCAATTGTTCCAAAAAGACGCACCGTGGGTGATGCTCGCCTACACGACACCGCCGCTTGCGCAGATGGATTACGTGGAAGGCTACGTGCCGCATCCGATGAGCAACGATTTACTGACAGACGTCTACTTATCAAACTAATTCCTTGGAGTGATTTTGTGTATCAATTATTAAAAGATTTGTGTGAACTTGTGGGGCCGAGCGGGTTCGAACAAGACGTCCAACGCTTTATCCTGGATAAAGTGAAAGATGGAGCGGATAGCGTGGAAGTGGATGCATTAGGCAATCTGATTGTCAAAATCAATGCCACCGATGCTAAAATGCCTTCGGTTTTATTGGCAGCGCATGCAGATGAAATCGGGCTTATCGTCAAAAAGGTCGAGCCGAACGGCACGCTCCGTTTTGAAAAACTTGGCGGTTTCGATGACCGTATTCTGCTGGCCCAGTCGGTGACGATCAAAGGGAGCGAAGGTTACGTAGAAGGCGTGATTGGGACGCTGTCCATGCATTATGTAAAATGGGATGATCCAAAGCGAATCGAGTCCCACCGGGAATTGTATATTGATATCGGTGCGAGCTCTGCCGAGGAAGTCCTCGAAATGGGCGTAAAAGTCGGCCAGCCCATCAGTTATGGCAGCGGCTTGAAACTGGTGGGGGACAAAAAGCGCAACCGCGTCGTCGGAAAAGCGCTCGATGACCGCGCTGGCTGTGCGGTATTGATCCAGCTTCTTAAGGACTTAAAGGATAATCCGGACCGCAAGCACGGCGACGTCTTTTGCGTCTTCACCGTGCAGGAAGAAGTCGGGCTGCGTGGAGCGTCGGTGCTGTCTCCCGCCATCCAACCCGACTTCGCGCTTGCGATTGACACCACGCCGACGAGCGACACATACGACGTGCTGATGACCGGAACGCGCGTACTTGGCGGCGGACCTTGCATCAAAATCGCTGACAAATCGCTGATTGCCCATCCGCTGGTTACGGGATTGCTGGAAAAAGTCGCCGAGCAACAAAACATTCCGCACCAGATGGAAGTCTTTATGGGAATCGGCACAGATGCCGGCGCAATCCATATGACATCTACCGGAGTATCTTCCGGCGTCATTTCTATTCCTTCCCGCTACACCCATTCGCCTATCGAAATCATCGATTTGGGCGATTTGGAAAACACCGTCAAGCTGGCGTCTGCGTTTATTTATCAGTCGGGTGAGCTGGTTGGGAAGAATTTTTTGGATACGTAAATTTGAGTTTCCAGGTTAGAGGCAGACGTGAGTCTCCCCACATATAAATACCGAAAAAATCCACTTCTAAGGATAATTCTTAGAAGTGGATTTTTGATTTGTGCAGAAAATTATTGAATTCAATGTCATTTTAAATGCCTTTTCTTAATTCAACACGAGAAATGGTTTGGTTGGATTCGCGATATTTCAAAGAATAATTGATTAAAAAATTACGATCACATAGTTTTACTCCATTACTTTGAGCCAGTTCGACAGCTGCCGCTGTAAAAAAGTTATTTGTAACCACCCAGGTTTCATTTGCGCGATAATGCGATTTTGCTGATGCGATTTCTTGAACTGCCTTTATTCCAACCTTTGATTTATATCGTTTTGCTTGAACGGCAATTCTCTGTGTCTCTGTCTCGAGAATTAAATCTGCACCAAAATCTCCAGAGGCTGGCGTTAACTTAACTCTGTACCCTGCATTTATAAATAAATACCTTAAGTAATGTTCGAATTCTCGCCCAGACATAATATCAATTTCAAAAATATCAGAATTGAGAAGTATTTTTCTTCGTTCCTCTATCTTTTCTCTCTCGATTTTTTCAATATGTAAGTAAAGGTTGGCAATAATTATCGCAAATAGTATACAAAACCCTGTAAAAGACATTAAAGGGTGATTCTCGAAAATCGTCAAAAGTAGAAGGGTGGATAAAACTACTATAAGAACTTTTAAGAAGCGATATAAATTTAGTAAATTAAACATTGTGGCCTTCTATCCTAGCAGTGAGTTATGAATTTTGCTATGTGTTTCTCAATGAATTATTATACAAATTATAACAGAAATGTGGTTGCGAAAAGATTTATTATGTTATGAAATCTTTACCGGAACACTCTTAGTGGGCTGTTTAAGTTTTTTTACAGTAGGCAGAATTTTTAAGAGGGCTGCGAATTTTTTAGTAATGATATACACATATACGGAGGACCCTTATGAAAATTTTCAAAATCTATTGCGTGTTTAATATCAGTATGATTGTGGGCCATATCGTTTTTACTTAGTGACAGTTATGTGGATTGGAAGCGGCAATTTAGATGCGCCGAGAAGCGAAATCGTCGATATTTTAGTGTTTATGGCCTTACTTGACGCTTCTCCGAACATGATTTTTTTGGACGAAATTTTTCAAAAAAAGATGAAAGAACATGCCTTATGTGCTGCAGTGTTCACAGTAATCGTCTTTCTCCGTTACCTGATCGTGTTTTAGCCGTTTGTGATGGAGTATCCGGCATAAAGGCTGCTTGTTTCATTGAAAGAAACTATTCTGACTGATTCTGCAATTGAATACAGCAAAATCCACTCTGAGAACAAATCGTTCAATAGAGTGGATTTTTTTAATTCCTACGAGTAAACCATACATTCTATTGTAATCTGAATTTTCGATATATCGAGAGGTTTACGGTGCTATAATGAAGTTGCATATAGAAGACGATCATATTGCATTGCTCATTAGATAAAAAGGGAAGAGTTCGAATGACTGGGTAAAGGATTTTTGCAGGTATCGGTGCATTTGTTTTATTCCTCATCCTCCTGGGTGCTTGCAACCAGGCAGATGAGGAAACGGAAGGCAATGGTTAGGACGAAGAAAGTTATCGGGTAACGTATGAGAGCCATGTAGAAGAAATCATCGAAGAAAGCTGCATTAGCTGCCATGGCGACGATTCCCCTTCTTTAGCCGAGTTTAAAGAGGATCCGGAAAAGTATATCGCCGAGTCCAAGGGACCAAGACTTGATAACTACGATGATTTGGTCATCTTGGTCAATGGTGATGATGCGGGCGCATTGATGCGCAGACTCGATGATGGTTCAAGTACGGATGACGGAGAACCGGGAAATATGTATAAAAATCTGGGCAGTATAGAAGAGGAACGGCAGGAAAAGCTTGCTACCATCAAAGAATGGTTAGGGAGTTGGAGTTTGAAAAGTTCTGATGAACTGACAGATGAAGAGCGGGCGGAAATTACTGCGGTTAAGGAGTGATCTTAAACGGTCCTGTAAATTTGCTTAAAGATGGCCACGCGAACGAAATCCATTGATTTCGCCCGCGTGGCCATTAATCGTGCTGCTTTCTATGAACTAAAATCAAATATCGCACCAATTCGGCGACACTTCCCGGTGGACTTGTCCATCACTTTCCCATGTCATCACGTTAATGACCACGTATGACCCTTTCGCAAGGTTGGTGAATGTGATGGAACGAATCTTTTCCTCGGTTTCAACATCTCGCCATCCAGAATGCTTCCCGCGGCCAAAGCCATCCGGTAAAACATGGGCGTAAGCCGGCGGCATGTCAAACTCTTTCCATTCGTAATAGCGGACGCCATCCCACCGATAAAGAATGGGTTTCCATGTGACCATGTCATCATCTGAATCAGACTTCGACGCCACCTGTTTTGGCGGATAGGCTTTCACGATGTCCTGATTCAAATTGTCACTGTATTCACATGCAATCGCATTTACGGAATGGTCTGGGGTGTTATCCCCGGCGTCATGCGCTAAAACAGGCGTCACTGAAAAAGCGCTTATGACGATAAACGAAAGCAGCAGGAGAAAGAAGCTTCTGCTGATGCGCTTCATGGTTGTCACCTTCCTGGACATATTGTTTCCTCAACGGGGCAAACAGGCAGAATGTTTGTAAGGCGATTATGGATGTGCTGATTAAAGCAGTCCTCCTTCCTCGGGCATGGTGGCAATGGACGGAGGGGCAGAATTCACTGGATGCAGGGACAGATGCCTCGTTTGCCGCCGGAGGATTGTAATTGTGTTTGGTTTTTTAGATAATAAATCAGACAGCTCCGTGTTGTAACGCTATGTACGTGACTTTCCACATGCCTATTATACGCTTTTCTTAATAAAATATCAATTTATTATTTAAATATTCAGATAATTAATATTTATTTTTATTTATATAAAACCCGCTCCCCAGATGTGAATTCAAGGGAGCGGGTTTTCAGGTTTTATTCAACATGCTGATCGTCAGTAAGGGGTGTTCAGATAAGGGTCGCAGCTGGGTGCAGATCCGGAATTATAGCCCAGCAGAAACGCATCGGTCCGTTCTTTTGGTGTGCCGTGTGTCTTGTTAAGTTTCGATGAGTCTTCACCAATATCCGCCAGGGTGCGCATGACTTCCTGGATGTCGGTAGTTTCCAAAAGACCGCGGGCGTATACTGAATTCGCCCATACGCCGGTCAAGCAATCAGCGTTCAGCTCAGTGCTGCGGGAGGTCGTGATCGGTTTCTGGTCGCCGGTAACCGGCAGCCAGCCCAATTCGGTCTGCAAATTATGGGCATATTCGTGTGCCACGACAAACGCTACGGAGAAATCGCCGGCATCATATTCAACAGGCGGTTCATAATTGATTTTATACGTGCCGTTCCAGAGTTGCAAAGCCATTTCCTGTGTGATGACGATTTGATCATCCGCGCCGCAATAAAACGCTTGAAGTGGATCATTCGGTGCAGGCAGCGCGCAATCGGTAACAATCGGTTCATCAGCACCAGGGAACGAATAGGTAACGGCAGGTGCTGGATAACCGTCTCCTGTCATTAACGGAGACCAATAGGCATGGACGTCATTCAGTACATAGGCGAGGTAGTCGTCCATCGTGTAATCCACGGGCAGCTCCGTCTTGAAAGCGGGGCTGAACGCTGCCGGTTGTCCTTGGGCGTTTGCTGGCTGATTTGGGGCAGAACTCCATCCGGTGAGCAATAGCAAAAGTACAGTGGTTATAAAAACTCTGGTTAATCTTTTGGACATTTTTGAACATCTCCTAGCTTTTGATGGGAAATCAAAATCGTTACAAAAATAAATTCAGAATATTATAACAATTATTTATCATTTTATCATATAATTGATGAAGTGGTAATTAGTTTTTTTTCGAAATGGATAAAGGCTTACAATCACGGGATATCAAGTCTATAAAAAGGCAAGATGCACAAACGAAGCATTTGAATTTAGTCTAAGGATTATATTAATTTAAATATTGAATTTTTAGAATTTTAACTTCTATTTAACATTTGTTCTTTACGATGAAGATGCATTTCTATTTAGAAAAATTTCTTTGCTCAAAGAATCTAATGAAAAAGGGGAGTGAAACATGTCAATTTTAATAACCGGCGGAGCTGGCTTTATCGGCAGCCACGCAGCTGTAGAACTGCTGAATAAAGGGTATGACATTGTCATTGCGGATAATTTGGGCAATAGCCAAATGGAGTCGATTCTTCGCATCAAGGAATTGGGCGGCAAGGATTTTCCGTTTTACGACGTGGATTTATTGGCAGCTGAAAGTCTGGACGAAGTTTTTGCCGCACATTGGATTGAAGCGGTCATGCATTTTGCCGGTTTCAAAGCGGTCGGAGAGTCTGTGGAGAAGCCGCTGGATTATTACCACAACAACATAACGGGAACATTGAACTTGTGCAAGGTGATGGCGAAGCACGGCGTGAAAAAGCTTGTGTTCAGTTCCTCGGCTACCGTATACGGAAACCCGGAGAGCTTGCCGATAGAAGAAAGCTTCCCGCTATCTGCGACAAATCCATATGGGCGCACGAAGTTGATGATTGAAGAAATTCTCCAGGATCTAACCCTTTCGGACGATTCTTGGCGTATTGGCGTGCTGCGCTACTTTAATCCAATCGGAGCCCACGAGAGCGGCAGAATCGGCGAAAATCCAACAGGAATTCCAAATAACCTGATGCCGTATATCACTCAAGTCGCTGCAGGGAAACGAGAACAGCTGCAGGTCTTTGGAAACGATTATGACACCCATGATGGCACAGGCGTACGTGATTATATCCATGTCTCGGACCTCGTGAACGGGCACCTGAAAGCCCTCCGATACTTAGAAAGCAATCAAGGAATTGAAACGTTTAATTTGGGTACAGGTGTCGGCTATAGCGTCCTCGATTTGGTGGATGCTTTCAGCAAAGTCAATGACGTTGAAATTCCTTATCAAATCACTTCAAGACGCCCTGGGGACATCGCTGCCTGCTACGCAAATCCGCGAAAGGCGAAAGAGTTGCTTGAATGGCAGGCGGAAAAAAGCTTGGAAGACATGTGCCGGGATTCCTGGAGATGGCAAACGAAGAATCCAAATGGATTTAGCGAAACCTTGGCTAACCCTATTATGAACTTCCAAATCCCAGCGAAAGAAACAATACTGCAGGATGCAAATCTGGCACAGCAATTAAATGAACAAGAAACCCACTCCCCCGATCAAGTTTAAGGGAGTGGGTTTCTTTTTGTGATTTTGAGGCTATGTTAACTTTTATTTCTATTTACCCAGCTCTTTATTAGGATTAAAAGAGGACAGCAATAGTTTTTGTAAATCGATGAGTCCATGAAGGCCGCATTACATTCTTATTTGATGAAATTCACTGTGCTTTTTGAAGAAGACGCGTCCTGGTATAAAGATACGAAATTTTTGAATGCGGGTGCCTTAAATAACTTACCCAGGTACAGCTTTTGTGGCTTTAACGATTTTGGAAAGTATTTTGTCTGTCAAGGGGAGTATTTTAGTTCTGTGGGAAAGGAAACTAGGGCGATCGGAAAGTATTTTAGCGTTCAAGGGAAGTAAATGAAAATATTGGAGATAAAGCTTATAGAATCTTCTTTTAAAGAAGGTTGGAGTGTTTATTGACATAACCCTGTTGCGCTAAAATTTAAAACCTAGTTGACAAGTTGGTTTTAAGTGGTGTCTACTAGTAATAACCTTTTACGTTTTGCCAAGTTGCTGAATGGAAGGTGGGATGGGGGAATAATAGATGGATCAACAATTGCATCCTGTCATTCGAGGAGCAGAGTCGTTTTTATTGGAAGGCAATAGCATCGGAGTTTTGTTGTGCCACGGTTTTTTAGGCACTCCGCAGAGCATGAGTGAATTGGGTCACGCGATTGCTGTCCACGGCTATACGGTTTCTTGTCCTAGGCTTCCGGGGCATGGCACACATTTTAAGGACCTTGAACGCTTTTCCTCAAGCGATTGGTTTGCACGAATTGAAAAAGCATATATGGAGTTAAAAGAAAGCTGCTCGACCATTTTTGTCATAGGGCAATCGATGGGCGGCACCTTGACGTTGGATTTGGCGAGCCGCTATTGTGAAATCGCCGGCATACTGCTGCTGAATCCGGCTATAGATATTCCTTCCTTCGAAAATTACCGCGAGGAGTCTGCAAGCGGCTATGTTAATGAAGACAAGCCGGATATCAAGAAAGCGGATGCTATAGAGATTACGTATAGTGAAGCGCCCGTAAAGGCATATCACGAATTATTGCGTTATATGGATTCAGTCAAACCAAAGCTAGCCGATATCCATTGCCCGGTGATTGCCTTTCAATCGATGGAAGACCATGTTGTCCCGCCTGGCAATACCGATTATATTTTAAGCAAGGTCCAATCAGAAGCCAAGCAAAAATTCGAACTGCAGGATTCGTACCATATTGCTTCGATGGACAATGACTTGGAATTCATCATTGAAAAATCGATTGGATTTATGAGGGATACTGTTTTAGTGCAGGAGATGGTTCAGGTTGCACACGATAAATAGACAAGAAAAGAGCCGGTGCCAGGAATCGTTGAGATTCCTGGCACCGGCTTTTTGCGTTATAAAGTCATTTAGTTACTTACCCAAGAAACCATCTTCAAAAATCTTCAGCAGGTGATCAAGCGTAATCGGATCGCTGTAAGTGGATTCCAATGTGTTGATTTCGATGACTTGATCGTTTTTGACAGCGGGAATGTTTTTCCAGACATCGGTTTCCATGAAGGAATTATCGGCTTCGGGATTTTTGCTCAAAACGACGTAATCTCCTGAAAATTCAGGGAGGACTTCCGATGAGAATGTGTAGACGCCGGCTTCAAGAGCGAGTTCTTTCACTTTGTCGGGCATGTTCAAGCCCATTGCCTGGTAGAGGATTTCTGTGCCGCGGGCGTAATTGTCGCCAAAGACGTAGAATTCTTTGTTGCCGCTTTCGATGACGGAAACTGTAGCGTCGTCGCCGATTTTCGTGCGGATTGCTTCGCCGGCAGCGGCAGCGCGTTCTTTGAAGTCAGCTACCCATTCAGTCGCTTCAGTTTCTTTGTTGAGAAGTTTGCCGATTTCGACTTGCTGCGACAGGTAATCCAGTTTGCCCCAAGTGAAAGCGACGGTCGGAGCGATTTCGTTCAGCTTGTCCAAGTTCTTCGTTTGGGAACCGGCGATGATCAAATCGGGATCGAGCTCGATGATTTTCTCGAGATTGTCTTCCGACACGACTTCAACGCCTTCCAGCTGTTCCTGGAACAAAGGATTGGCATTGGTCCATTCGTCGATGCCGACGATGTTCGCGTCCAAAGCCAATGCATTTGGGCCATTGGTTAAAGCAATGACGCGCTGCGGATCTTTCGGCACTTCGACAGGTCCATTTTCTGATTCGTATGTGAAGGTTTCCGAATCTGTTTGCGCTGTGCTGCTTTCGGCTGCGGGCTTTTGGGTGCCGCAGGCGCCAAGAATCAGCACGGCCACTAATAGAAATGCTATGTATAGATTTTTCAAGATGATGTTCTCCTTTTCTCGGTAGGCTTTTATAGGTGAAGCGGTAATAAGGGGGGGACAGTAATTAATAATGATAATCATTTTCAATTACTGCCTTACTTAGCGTACGTCTATTGAGAATGGTTGTCAATAAGGAAGTGCGAAGAATTGAAACGAACTCATCCAAGCGGCCTGGAGGAAAATGAATGGAGAGAGAAATTCGGGTTTGATGCGGATTTCTAATCGATAGATCTTTCATTACAGTAGAAGGAGTGAAAGAATTTTTGGAAGTGATGCAGCTGTTTTTGGCACATCAGCTGAAATTTTCTTTTAGCAAACTATTATTTCAATGTCTTTTTTTGCAAAAAGAGTGAAGGCCAGAAAGAAGAAGATGCATGAATTTCGCATCTTCTTTTATTTTATCAAAATGGGTTTCATGGGGAGTAATAGTATACAAGAAAAACAATTAAGATTTCTGAATTAAAAGAATATTCTATAACCCTTTACATATTTTAGTCTATACTATAGGTTTATGGTATTGGAAAACGAAAGAATGATAATGATTTTTAGTGTGGAACAGGTGAAAAAGCTTAGATTTTAGAGAATTCAACCCTTTCACTTTATTGAATAGTCTGAATTTTTATGAGCTGGAGCTTGTTTTGAAATCTATCATTGTAAAAAACACCGGTAAAGGATTGGCATGCAGCAAATTTGTTGGAGAGAGTGGAAGGAGTGGTAAAAGTGGTAGAAACAAGTTCACAAACAATAACAGTTGAGAAGGCAATCAAATTCATGGGCACAGAAGTGGAAATGGATACAGAATTTTGGCAGCTCAAAAAGAAACGCATAATCAAATCCCGAAAAAGTCCTGATATGTGTGTCAACTGGTCACTGGATTTAACTGTCTCTTTTAAACTGCTCGATGATGGACAAGAGACTGTTAATGAAGCGGAAGTCTTTCTTCTTCCCGAAGAACTGCCGATTTTCACACGGACGCTGATCGAGCATCCTGTTTTGCTTCCCATCAGTTATGCGCAGCAGCTTTCAATGGAACGCGGAATGCATTGCATCCGTCTAACATCACAGGAACCTTTCGAAGATTTTGCTGGGCGCCTTTCCGAAGCGCTTCACGCACTCGGGTAAAAAGAAAGGAGCGGGAAAGCACACAATCATGGGTGTTTAGAGGAGAGAAGCGAATATGGAACAGATGAAGCATTTGCCTCAACAATCAATTGGCTATTTTTTTCTCAGATCCAAAGATGTGCATCTTGAAAATGGAGCGGCTTTCATCACGTTCTTCGCCCGCCTGACAAAAGAAACCTCCTTTGGAAAAGAGGGGGTGGAACAAACCCGGATTCAACCTGTATGGGTGAACATAGACGAGGTGTTGATGGACCACGCATCTGAAAAGGCGAAAGCCATGCCCAATTGCATGCAGCGATACGAACTTACACCCAATGTCTTCTACAGCTTATGCCGTTTATCGAAAACTTGTCCTGGAGAGCTTTTCTACATCACGCCCTATCACCTGAAATCCACAAACAGGAAATTCATTCAGTAGCAAGCGGAATCCATTATTTAATAATATTTTGTTAATAAAATCAGAATCTGAACTAATTGCGCCTTTATTCCGCACGGAAACAGAAAAGAATGTCTGTATGAAAAAAGTGTTGTAAGAAACAATTCTGAGGAGGATGAATCGAATGACTGCTATTATTAAAGAAGAAACTAGAATGGATCACCTATCTAAAACGTATTTGCAAATGTATGAGGAATTTATTGTCGGCTACAAGCAATACAAGAAGGAAAAATCCAGGCCTTATACGAAATCAGTGAAAGCTGAACGTTTAGTGGACTGAAACTTGCTGCAGACTGAAATTCAATATGAAGTAATAGCCGCTGCCAGGAATCCGCGTGATTTCTGGCAGCGGTTTTTGCAGTTTCATTGGGTGATGGAAGAGGCGATGCGGGCGAAGGCGAAACTGTTCCGCCTCCATTTTTTATTCAAACTTTTATGCCGGCGGATTGCTTATCGTCCTATAATAGAGAAAGAACGAATCGAAACTATTTGATACTCCAAGGGGGCTTAACGTGAATATTATCCTGATAGGTGACAGTGGGCATGCCAAAGTGATTGCTGATAATGTGGTTTCTGCCGGGAACCGCGTGGTGGCGAGGCTGGATGATAAGCACACCGAAGTTTTCAAGGCGAATGGCTGCTGGTTCGGCCCCGTCTCCGAAGTCTACAAGCTAATGGAAAAAGAGCAGGCGAAAGTCATTATAGCGATTGGCGCAAACTCGGTCAGAAGAAAAATCGTCGAACGTTTGGCGTTAAATGCGGATCAATATGCGACCGCTATACACAGCAACGCCGTAATAAGCTCGAGTGCCGCGATTGGTTATGGCACCGTCGTAATGCCCGGAGCGGTCGTCAATGCAGAGGCAACGGTTGGAAATCACGCGATTTTGAACTCGCGTTCCGTGGTGGAGCATGATTGCATTGTCGGAGATTATGTCCATATCGCTTCAGGCGCAGCGGCAGCGGGATTAGCGAAGCTTGGCGAAGGTGCGCTGGTAGAGACGGGCGCAAGTATTTCTCCTATGAAAGAAATCGGCCAGTGGAGTGTTGTCCGCGCAGGTTCTGCGGTAGTGGAGGATGTCGAGGCGTTTTCGACGGTGATGGGGGTTCCGGCATTGGAGATTAAAGCCGGGGTGGAGAAATAAGAATCCCGACGTCCGAACGGATTTAGTCTATTGGCAAATCAGAATATAGAAACATAGCCATTGCAGGAATCCTTAAGATTCTTGGCAGTGGCTTTTGCATGGGTATTGGAAAAGCGCATCCATCAAAATAATAGCCATCCCAAAACCATTTCAACCCCAAACCTAGTATTTCCACACACCTTTCCGTAGAATTGACGGATAAGGAAAGAGCGGCGACGCTTTTCGATCATAGTTATGGATGTGAATGCACTTGATTCTTACTGAAATATTAAATGTAGTATTGCCGGTCTTTCTGTTGCTCGCTGTCGGTTTTATCGTCGGCAAAACGATGGCGATCAATTCGAAGTCGGTGTCGGATCTGTCGATTTACGTCTTCAGTCCCGCTTTGTTCTTTTACTCGGTATCGACTTCCGAGATGGGCATGAATGATTTTGGCCGCATTGTGGTTTTTTCGTTTACGTTGTTCCTGCTGTTTGCTGCCTATATATGGCTGGCGGGCAAGCTTCTTAAATGGGATCAAACGTATCAAAATACGCTGATGCTGGCGAGCGGATTTCCGAACGCAGGGAATTACGGGCTGCCAATCATCTTGTTTGCGTTCGGCGAGGCTGGCGTGGCGATCGGCATCATCTACCTGGTTATGCAATCCTTTTTAATGAACTCGGCAGGCGTGTTCTATGCATCGAATCACCGACACGCGCCGAAAAAAGATATATTCCTGACGGTCGTGCGGATGCCGGGCTTTATCGCGATCCTGCTTGCGCTGCTGTTGAAAATCAACGGTATTCCGGTGCCGGCGGCGATTGAAAGTGCGACGGGGCTGCTTGGACAGGCATCAATTCCGGTGATGCTGACGCTGCTCGGCATTACCCTCGCATCAATCCAGCTGAAAAATGTTTTCGCGTTCATCGGCACGGCGGTGCTGTTCAAACTGATCGCGTTTCCAGCGCTGGCATTTTTGCTGCTGCAGCTCTTGTATCCGGGCAATGCGCTGGAAGCGAAGGTTCTGCTAGTGGCGGCTGCGACACCAACCGCCGCAACAACCACGCTGCTCGCCATCAAATTCAATATGAATCCGGATCTGGTGTCGAGCGCGATGTTCGTCAGCACAGTCGCAAGCATTGTGACGATCCCGATCTTGCTGCTGGTGCTGTAGCTTCCGGAAGCCAAAAGAAAGCCCATTCCACTTGTGGAATGGGCTTTCTTTTTATAATGACTAACGGACATTCATTTCGTTCGGGTGTGCACCCTTGCGGCGGTTTTTGTTCAATGCATGGATTTTGTCCATGTCGTCCGCTGACAATTCGAAATCAAAGAGGTCGAAGTTTTCTGCAATGCGTGACGGCGTGACGGATTTCGGAATCGCGATCGTGCCGTTCTGTAAATGCCAGCGCAAGACGACTTGTGCCGGCGTTTTGCTGTGGGCTTCGGCAATCGCTATCACCGTTGGGTCCTGCAGCACTTCGCCGCCTTGGTCAAGCGGGCTCCACGCTTCTACAAAAATATCGTGCTGTGCGCAAAATTCCTTGAGTTCAGTCTGCGCCAAGTACGGATGGCATTCGACCTGGTTCAAGACAGGCGGCACGTCGCATTCTTCAAGCAAGCGCTCAAGATGCTCGATTTCAAAATTGCAGACGCCGATCGCTTTGACTTTGCCGTCTTTATAAAGCTTTTCAAGCGCTTTATACGTATCGACGTATTGGCCGAAATCCGGAGTCGGCCAGTGGATCAAGTACAAGTCAACGTAGTCGAGCCCTAAACGCTCCAGGCTGTCCTCGAACGCGCGCAATGTGCTGTCGTAGCCTTGGTCGCTGTTCCACACTTTGGTTGTGATGAACAATTCTTCGCGCGGCACGGAAGATTCCTTCAATGCCTGCCCGACGCCTGCTTCATTCTTATAAATCATTGCGGTATCGATTGAACGGTACCCGACTTTTATTGCTTCTGTAACTGCATCCGCTGCTTCGTTGTCCGGCACTTGCCAAACCCCGTAGCCAAGCTGCGGCATTTTTAATCCATTATTCAACATTACAAATTCCATTCAGCATATCCCCTTTTCCAAATAAGTTTACCTAATGCATTAGATACCCTTCAATACGGCCCATTAACCCTTCGATTTACGAATTAATTACAAAAGGACTTCTTTTCCCGATTTAACGCTAATTTAACCTACGTTCCTTAGTATGAAGTTAACGGACAAACAGGTCACGCAAAGTGATTCAGAAGCGGAAAACTCTTTATTTCATTAATGAAAAGGGGTTATGGCAATGGATGATTTGCAATTTGCACAACGGTACGGGCAGCTGGTAGAAACGGCCGGGGACGGGGAATGCGCGGTTTTTGAACTTCATCATGAGCTGGGATCGGTGCGCAGCATGTTCCTCAAGCGCGAGATTCCGATTGCTGGCGATGGAAAAATGTATTTTGAAGCGGTGACGCCTTGCGTTTTTGGTGGCCCCGTAATTTTGGTATGCCATGAAGGCCGACGCTGGGAACTGGCTGCGGCTTTTGAGCGCGCGTTCCGCAAATATTGCCTCGAGCAAAACATCATCAGCGAACGGGTGCATTTCGAACCTGTGCTCGGCAATGCGGCTGATTTTGCGGGCTGCTACGAAAGGGAATTCATCGGCGAAATTGCGGCAATCGACCTCCGCGCCAAAAACCCGGTGTGCGACGAATTTAGCGCGCGCGGCAAAAAGGTGTTGTTCAAAGCGCTTGAGTCCGGTGTCGATTACCGTGTGGCCACTAATCCTGCAAATGCCAGCCACTTTGCTGCCTTGTATGCTTCGATTGCAGCTCTTCAGAACCTGCAGCAGAGCAAAGTGGACAGGCACCAGCTTGCCAAATACATTGAAAAACTAGGGCCGGATCTGATCATAGCAGAAGCCATATACCGGGAACGCACCATCGCTGTTTCAGTGAGCAGGTTAAGCTGCGGCGTGCTTCAGCCGGAATTCAGTGCGGCGCTGCCTGGTTTCGCCCATTTAGCGCCGGAACTTGTCTTGCAGTACGGGCTGACGTGCTGGGGAAAACAGTACGGTGCGTCTTTTGTTCTCCTAGGCAACCGTGAACAATTCCCCTTCGAGGAGCTATTCAGCCGCAACATCCGATTCGAGTTGTGGGAGGGGCGGAAAATCTGGAACGAAGAAGCCTATGCAAAGCTAGGCAGGGTGGTGGAACGAGGGGCTGCCATTTTTGAAATGGCGGCAATGCCCCATGGATTTCCTACTTGATTAGTAGAAAAACAGACCTATAAATGGAAATGAGCCAAAATTATAAAAAATTAATTACAAATACTCAGGATTTTCACCAGACATGGTATGATTTGAGTAGAGGCTATTTAACGCTGCGGAGTAAGCCACAGCCATTGCCGTCTATACGGATTTAACTTGAAGCGGAGGGTTTATTATTTACACATTAGGTTTTGTCATCAGCCATAAAAACAACGAAAAGCGCCGGGCGATTTTGCCGAAGGATATGTCGGGCATTAAGTTCCCGGAACGCCTGTATTTTGAACAAGGCTACGGAGAAGCGCTTGGCATTTCAGACGAAGAATACGCTGCACACGGCGTCCATATCGTATCGCGCGAACGCGCTTTGGAATGCGAAGCGATCGTCGATGTGAAGCTCGGCGATGCCGATTACTTCGACCAAATCACTGAAGGCAAATTATTGATCGGCTGGGCGCACGCTGTTCAGGACATCCGGTTCACTGACGCAGTGCTTGCAGGCAATCACACGGTCATCGCGTGGGAAGAAATGTTCGAAGGCGGACGCTATATCTTCTATCGCAACCGCGAAGTGGCGGGTGAAGCAGCTGTTCTTCAAGCGTATCAATATGCAGGCAGAATGCCTTATGAAACGAGAGTAGCGATCCTCGGAAACGGCCACACATCGAAAGGTGCCATGCGCATCCTTCATGGTCTTGGCGCGGAAGTCGACGTTTTTGGCCGCAGACACGAATCGTTATTCCGCGAAAAAATGACGGAATACGACGTTCTTGTAAACTGCGTGATGTGGGACACGAAACGCACAGATCGCATCATCTACAAAGAAGATTTGAAACGCCTGAAAAAAGGCGCGATGATCATCGATGTCAGCTGCGATCCTGAACTGGAAATCGAAACGTCACGCCCGTCGACAATCGATGACCCGGTCTATACGGTCGACGGCATCATCCATTACACAGTCGACAACACACCGGCGATGTTCCCGCACACCATCACAAAAGTGTTGAGCGAAGGCTTTTGGAGCATGCTCGATGACTTGACGGAAGGCAATTGGTCCGACATGGTCAAAGAAGCAGTCGTCATCGAAAACGGCCGCATCATCGACCACCACATCACCGAGTTCCGCGAAGCGCGCGGCTTGTTGGTGAAATAAAGAAAAGCAGACTCCCGCACCGGAAATTGGTGCGGGAGTTTTTTTGTGTTGGGCCGAATTCAAATCAGTCTATTGCCTGCAGAGACGGCTTTAAGATTGTAAGTTTTCTGAAAAATGGCTAATCTTATTTTAAGAAGACCTATCGAGGGAGGAATTCCATGGCATTCAGACAGAAACACCGTAAACTTTTTGGCAATCAGCCCAGTCCAAGTGAGTTGGATACACGGAGTGATGTCAGCGCAGTCGACGCGATTTATAATGTGAAGTCATTTGGTGCCGAAGGAGACGGGGAAGCGGATGACTGGAGGGCACTTCAAGACGCGGTGGATTTTATCTATGACAACCCAGGCGGCGGTGCGCTTTTTTTTCCGCCAGGTTTGTACCGGATCAGCCAGCCTCTTGAAGTGCCGGAAAGGGATGCGGAACACACCGTTTCCTGGATCGGACAAAGCCCGAAAACGACAGTGATTGCGCCTACCAAACCGATGCCTTATGTGGTTCGCATGCGGGGAGGCGATGGACGGATCGAAGGCATCAAATTCCGGGGGACGGATCCGATGAACGGCTACGTGCAGAATGCCAAAGTCTGCATGCTCGCTTCGGATATCCGGAACAAGGCGTTTTCGAATGCGGCGTTTGTCTGGGGAGCAGTCCATGGGCTTCAGATCACAGGGGAAGGCAATAACAATCTCTGCGTATTCGACCGGCTGTGCCAGTTTTCGCAGAACGGAACGGTTATAAAGAGTGACGATGCTAAAGGCGAGGCCGATACGGTGGAGTTTGCGGATTTCAATCCGCAAACGAGCGATGTCCATGTCGGTGCTTATTTGAAATTCGGCAATGGCAAAGGGTCGGTCTACCATATCGATGCAGTTGGTTCGAGAAGTATTACGATTTCCCCTGATTTGGAAATTCCGCTCGAGCAAGGAACGGAATATGCAATCCACATCGGCTGCGGCCTCCAAACCGACCGCGGCAGCGACAATAACGTCTACGGCATTTACGATTGCCATTTCGTCGGCAATGCCGGTGCGGGGCTTATGGTGCGTGGACTGTACGGCCATCATATCCAAGGCGGCAATTTCGATTCGAATGGCATTGCCGGCATTCATATCGGTTCCGGCATGATCAATACGACGCCCGCCTATTCCAATACACTCAACCATTGTTATTTCGAATCAAACGGCTACGCGAATGTGATTCTCGACTACCCATCCGGGTTAACCATTCTGGAGCCGCTGCTTGCGGAACCGGTCGACGGGACAGCGGGTGAGATCGATTCAATTACTTCTTTGCGCGGGCATTACTTCGATTATGACACCACCAGCATCACTTATAATGGCCGGCATTACGGCTATGCGGCAGAAACGGATTGCGGCAAACCGTATTCAATGGAAGGAACGTCGCAGGCGGCGATCAACCGGCCAGCCGGCGCAAGGAGCCCCGCTGTCATCCAGCTGCCGCCTGCACCGCAGCACCCATTCAAGGAAAAGCTCGAGATTTTTGTCGAAGACAGCGGCGGACAGCCGGTGCAATTGGTGTGTGAATATGCAGATGTCAATAAACAGCCGGGAAACGGAGGAGCATTTATGCCTGCTGGCATCGGGTACGTGATTACCGCATATTATAGTAAAAAGAGTTCTTCGTGGATGGTGTCCCACACGATACCGATCGCATAAAGGGGAAAATGGGAAAGCCCGTTCCAGATTTGCTGGAACGGGCTCAGGTAGTAGACAAATAAATATTCATGTTATTTAAAGAATAAAAAGTCATTACATCTTAGGTATACCGGATTCTGCGCTCCATGCGGACGCTTTCCGCGGACGAAGCGCTGAGTCTCCTCGTCGCAAGCTCCTGCGGGGTCTCATCACTCCGTTCTTCCGCAGGAGTCGCCGCATTGCGCTCCGAATCCTTGAGAGATTGCTTACGAAAAGTGGATTAGTTGGTTACTCTCTTTAATTAGAGCTACATGCTAACAGCCGGTCTGGCCACGAAGACTCCTGTGGGACAGCGAAGGCTGAAGACCCCGCAGGAACGTCAGTGACGAGGAGGCTGAAGCTGAGCCCTCGGAAAGCGAAGTGGCCAGACCGGTTGGGGTATACACAGTTATTCATTTTGAGTAGACTTTGTCTACAGTCTGAGCCCGTTCCAGATTTGCTGGAACGGGCTTTTTTAGCATGCCTCAAAGTTAGCGGTTCCGGGCAGGAATGTTGTATCCCGGCATGATGCTGCGGTCGACGTATTTGTGGAAAAACCATTCGCCGCCGGCAAGGATCATCGCGGACAACAGTCCGGGTACCAGCAATTCCTCGCTTGTGCTGCCGAGAATTCGGCCAACTAGCCAAATTAGCAGGAACGCAACAGTGAAGTCGATGAACGTCGCGATGGAATTGCGTGTTTTCTGGTCGGCTGGATTGCCGGCATGCAGAAAGATAAATAAGTCGCCCATCACGTAGGACAGTGCCGTCAGTGCGAGGCTGATGAGCAGGGTGTCAACGACCGGTACGTCGAAAATCCATGCCAGCACAATCAGCAGCACCGCCGTAATCATGACGAATTTGACAATAAAGCCTAGCAGCAATTTCATGTTCATAAAGTGGCCTCCTTCGAAAATAGATTGTTAATGGGAATTTACCCGTTCTGCAGGAAACTAAGCGGAATCAGCGCATCTACTGGCAAGCGCATTGTTCATGTTTTTATTATCATAGCAATAGTTATTATCAAAAAGAAAGAATTTTCAGTCAAAAAATGCTTTTTTCTCACCAGTTTGCCGTACACTAAAGGAAAAGGAATGGTGGGAGGTGGAGGCCATGGAAATGGCGGCTGCGCTTATCGGCGGCATCGGTTTGTTCGTGCTTGGCATGGGGATGATGACGGGGGCGTTAAAAGAGCTGGTGGGTGAGTTCATCAAAACGTGGATGAACCGCATCGCCGGCGGGACCGGCCGCGCCATTTTTTCCGGTGCGCTCATCACCGCCATCATCCAGTCATCGACAGCGGTGACGCTGTTGACAATCGGCTTTGTCAGCGCGGGCTTGCTGCCATTCCGCCAGTCGATCGGTGTCATCATGGGCGCGAACATCGGCAGCACGAGCACGGGATGGCTGGTGTCGCTCATCGGTTTCAAGGTGGACTTGTTGTCATGGGCGCTGCCGATTGTCGGCATCGGCGTCTTGGCGCAGACCGTCCTTAAAAAGCGGCAGGCAGCCCACGGTACAGCTATTGCGGGATTCGGGCTGCTGTTTCTTGGCGTCGGGGTATTGCAGACGGGTATGGCGGATTTACAGGCAGCAGTGTCATTTGAAGGCATGACGAACATTTTTTTGCTGATTGTTGTCGGCACATTGATGACGGTCATCATGCAGTCATCATCGGTCGCAGTGGCGACGACGCTGACTGCATTGTTTTCAGGCGTCATCGGCTTTGAACAAGCGGTCTATCTGGTCATCGGCCAGAATATCGGCACGACTTTGACGGCGGTATTAGCGGCAATCGGAGCGGGGACGGCAGCGAAACGGGCAGGGCTGACGCACGTGCTCTTCAATCTGGGAACGGCCGTACTCGCCGTGCTGCTTTCACCGTTATTGATCTGGGTGACGCGAGCGCTGAGTACAGCGCTTTTTGGCACATTTGACGCGGCAGTTGGCATCGCGATTTTCCATACGCTGTTCAATGTCCTGGGGGTATTGTTTTTTGCAGCGGTGCTGCCATGGTTCGTCCGGCTGCTTGAATGGCTGGTGCCGGAAAAAGGCGATCCTTTGCTTTATCATTTGGAAGCACAAGTAGCGGAGATTCCGGAAGTCGCACTTGAAGCAGCGCAGCGCACGATTCAGCTGATTCTCTCGAAACTCTTCGGGCTCGCGCGCGCTATGCTTGCCGGGACTGATGCCGACGCGAGTCAGATTGCCCATCTCCATAATGCGGCGATGCAGGTGAGGACGTTTTTGGCGAAAATCGAAACGATGTCGCCTGACGTCTTCAACCGCCACGTGCAAATCCTGCATGCGCTCGACCACATCGACCGCTTGCTGCAAGTGCTAAGTGAGCCTGGCGCAAAAGGGGCAGACCAGCTGCATCCCGGGCTAGCCGAACGTTGGCTGCCGTTGATGGAAAACGCCCAGCAGCACATACTCGATGAAGGCGCTATGCCCGAACTGATCGCAGAACTTGGTGAGGCATCAGCGGCGATGGCCGAACACCGCAAAGTCCGGCGCGATGAATATTTCGTACGCGCAGCGAAATCCGGTAAAGAGCTGGACCTGGTGCTGAAAAAAGTCGAAGCGCTTCTGTGGTATGACGGTGTGTTGTATCATTTCTGGCGTGCGGCGGCGAGGCTGGGGGAATGAATTTTTTCGTGCTTCGGGATTTATTCTCCCAGCAGGCAAGCCGAAAATCGAGATTTAAAAAAGCATTTGCGTTACGATGGGTGGAGAGGCTATTTTTAGGAAAGGGTGTATATAAATGAATTACAATTTCGATGAATTTGTTAACAGAAGAGGTACATATTCTTTAAAATGGGACGGCGCGGAGATCATCAAGCAGTTTGGCATCACGGATCGCTACGATGAAGACACGATTCCGTTGTTCACGGCGGACATGGATTTGCCAGTGCCGCAGCCGCTGATCGACGCGCTGCATAAAACGGTCGACCACCGGATTTTCGGCTATTCGGTGTTCCCGGACGAATATTACCAGGCAATCCAGCACTGGTTCAGCAAGCGCCACGATTGGGAAATCGAGAAAGAACAGATCGTTTTCAGCCCGGGAACGGTCCATGCACTGAATGTTGCGGTGAAATCTTTCACCAATCCCGGAGACGGCGTCATCATCCAGCGCCCTGTTTATCCGCCATTTACTTCGGCCGTTGAAGGCAACGACCGCAAAGTGGTCAATAATGCGCTGATTGCCGATGACACTAATTATTACACAGTGGATTTTGACGATCTGGAAGAAAAAGCGAAGCAGGAAGACACGACGATGTTTATTCTCTGCAACCCGCACAATCCGACCGGACGCGTGTTCACCGAAGATGAGCTTGTGAAGATGGCGGACATCTGCCGCCGCCATAACGTTGTCATTGTCGCGGATGAAATCCACGGCGACTTAGTGCGCAAAGGACAGACATTCCTGCCGATGGCGAAAGTTGTCGAAGACAGCAGCCACATCATCACGTTGACTGCCATCAATAAAACGTTCAATGTCGCAGGCTTGCATTGTACAAATGCAGTCATTACCGACGAAGAGCTGCGCGGAAAATTCAGCACGGAAATGGGCTTCCAGCTGTCATCGCCGTTCGCGATTGCCGCGTTGATTTCCGTTTACAACGACGGCGACGAATGGCTCGAGCAGCTGCAAGATTATATCGACGGAACAATGCAGTTCACGCAGGAGTTTTTGGCAGAGCATATGCCGAAAGTGAAAACCTATATCCCGGAAGGCACGTACATTATGTGGCTCGATTTCAGCGGCTACGGCATTTCGGCTGAGGAAATCCACGACCGCATCTACAACAAAGCGAACGTCATCCTTGAAGACGGCACGATGTTCGGTGAAGAAGGCGAGCTGTACCAGCGCATCTGCACACCGTCCCCGCGCCCGCTGATCAAAGAAGCGTTGGAGCGCATTGCGAAGGAATTTGAAGACTTGAAGTGACAGATAGATCCAGCCGTATTGTACGCTATAAAAACCGCTGCCAGAAATCGGATGATTTCTGGCAGCGGTTTTTTGCATATCTATCGACCAGTACAAAAAAAGAAATTAGATGGCGAATGAAGTAGAACAATGATATTATCTGAATTAACAGATTATATAGAATTCATTTAGAAGGGAGTTGGACATTATTAATAAAGTGACAATTTTCTCGATCAAAATCGATAATGTCGGTTTAAAAGAGGCGTGCGAGAAAGTCATTGGGTTGAGCAAACAAAAAGAAAGCTATAGCTATGTAGTAACTCCGAATGTTGATCACGTTATGAAGGTGCAGACGGATTTGGAATTTAAGGAAATTTACAACCAAGCTTCTCTCGTATTGGCAGACGGGCAACCGTTGATTTGGGCTTCCCGCTTCCTGAAGCAGCCGCTCAAAGAGAAAGTGTCCGGTTCCGATCTTTTCCCGTTGGTATGCAAGATGGCGGCCAGGGAAAATCTGAAAGTCTTTTTCTTAGGTGGGCAAGAAGGGGTGGCCGAGGAAGCGGCAAGGCGGCTGCAAATGAAATTTCCTGGCCTTGCTGTATCGGGTGTTTACTCACCGCCTTTCGGTTTTGAGAAAGACCGAATGGAAAACGACAAAATTGTCAGCTTGATCCGTGAGGGGAAGCCGGATATTTTATTTGTGGGGTTAGGGGCGCCGAAGCAGGAAAAGTGGATAAGCCGAAACTTGAAGGCGGCACAAGTACCCGTGGCGCTGGGTATAGGGGCGTCGTTTGACTTCGAAGCCGGAACGATTCAGCGCGCGCCGGTGTGGATGCAGAAATCGGGCATGGAATGGTTCTGGCGATTTTCACGAGAGCCGAAAAGGCTGTTCAAGCGGTATTTCATTGACGACTCTAAATTCTTTTTGCTGCTATTTAAGGAAAAGTACATTAAAAAAGCGGCAGCATAAACCCGCTAGCTAAAACGGATTTCCTGTATATGAAGGGCGTACGTTTATTTGACAGATTCTTAATTATAATATCTGAATTTTCTAATTAAACCGATAATTTTATTGAATTTATTATTTATTATCTGTAAAATATGCTTACCACAATATTCAAGATTTTTTACATAATAATTTTAGATGGGGGTTTTAAAATGAGGCTAGTTCTATTATCGGGTGGCTCAGGCAAACGCTTGTGGCCGCTTTCCAATGACTCCAGGTCCAAACAATTCCTTAAAATGCTGGATGATAATGAAGGCAATAAAGTTTCGATGGTCCAACGGGTCTGGACGCAGCTAGAAGAAACCGGTTTGGCCGGAAAATCCATCATCGCGACAAGTACTTCCCAAGTGGATATGCTGAAAGCCCAATTAGGTCCAGAGATTGAAGTAGTGACTGAACCGGAGAGAAGGGACACTTTCCCGGCTATTGCGCTTGCTGCCAGCTACCTGTATTCGGTTCGAAATTGCGGACTGGACGAAGTCGTCGGTATATTACCGGTGGATCCATATGTGGATAACGAATTTTTTGAACGGGTCAAAGATTTGGAAATCGCTTTAGTTGAGTCGGATGCAGACTTGGCGCTTCTTGCCGCTGCACCGACATTTCCTTCCGAGAAATATGGATACATCGTTCCGAATCCTGCGAATGTTAATGGGCGATTGACTGTGAATTATTTTAAAGAAAAGCCCACGCCAAGCCAGGCGGTGGAATTGATTAATGAAAATGCGCTTTGGAATTGTGGGGTGTTTGCTTTTAGACTGAGCTTTCTTATTGCCGCATTGAAAGAGCGTAATCTGCCGACAAACTATGAGGCGCTTTTGAAAGATTATAGCTTATTACCAAAAACCAGCTTTGACTATGAAGTGGTAGAAAAAACACCGAACATTATTGCGCTTCCATACAATGGGTATTGGAAAGATCTAGGTACATGGAATACGCTGACAGACAAAATGACTGGGAGCATTACCGGTAAAGGCCTGATTGGCGAGGGAGTTGAAAATTCTCACATCATCAACGAGTTGGATATACCGATTACATTGCTTGGTTTGGATAATATTGTAGTGGCCGCAAGCCCCGACGGCATTTTAGTGACACATAAAGATGCTAGCTCGAAAGTGAAAGAGTATGTCGACCGATGGGAAGGGCGTCCAATGTTCGAAGAGCGGCGTTGGGGGTGGTATCGGGTTCTGGAATACACGAAATACCCGGAAGGCAACGAAGTGCTAACCAAAAGGCTAGGCGTATCTGCGTGTAAGAATCTTAGCTATCAAGTGCATTACAAACGTAGCGAAGTCTGGACCATCGTCAAAGGAGAAGGGATTTTTGTCTTTGATGATCAACTGCGGCATGTCCGCAATGGAGACGTGCTGCACATTCCTCTCGGCACCAAGCATGCAATCCGGGCGACAACTGATATGGAAATCATTGAAGTGCAGACTGGTAGTGAATTGATAGAAGAAGATATTTTCCGTATCTGTTATAGCTGGGAGGAAACGGAAGAAATCTGCAAAGTACGGCATACGAGAAATTTAGGGTAGCCCTTTTCGCTGGAAAGCGAACGGGGTTTTAATCGAAAGCGATACAGAATCCAGAGAATCGGATTCTGTATCGCTTTTTTTGAAGTGATTTATCTTATTTGTCTAAAAAATTTAGAAAAATGAGAAAATTAATTAAATAAGACTATTTATTCAGAAAATTAAATGTTAAAATTAAAAAAAGTTTTCGTACAGTGTATAAAGGCACAGTGAGGATAATTATTAATAATAATTTGATAAAAATTAATAAATTTATTTCATGGTGTAAAAAATGAACAAGAATCGTTCCGTAATGTAAGAAATTGCAGGTAGATGCGCATATAACTAGAAACGAGGGATTTGAATGAGAGAAGGAAAGAGTTTGGCAGAGATATTGATGCTTTTGAAAAAATATGCCGGTGTAATTTTGGCGCTTACTTTGCTATCTATTGGGATTTCAGCTTTGGCTTCTTATTATTTTGTGGATCCAGTTTACCAGGCCTCTACTCAAATCTTAGTTAACCAAAATCAAGCAGGAGAAATACAAGTGAATAATTATGATAACGAAACCGATTTGCGGCTGATTAATACGTATAGTGTCATCATCAAAAGCCCTGTGATACTCGATCAAGTGATTGATCAGCTGGAGCTTGATACCTCCCTAACCGAGCTGAATGAAAATATAACTGTCAATACAGCGGAAGAATCTCAAGTAGCCAGTATTACGATTAGGGATAATGATGCTGAAAATGCTGTCTTGATAGCAAATTTGATAGCGCAAATTTTCAAGGAAGAAATCAAAGAAATAATGAATGTCGATAATGTGAGAATTTTATCTCCGGCAGTATCATCACAGAACCCGGTTCCCATTGAACCACAGCCCATCTTGAATATGCTTCTAGCTGGTTTCTTCGGGCTATGCTGTGGAATCGGCTTCGCATTTTTAATGTCTTACCTGGATACTAGTATAAAAAATGACGAAGATATTGAAGAAGCCTTGGCAATTCCGATCCTTGGATATATTTCAATATTTCCAGAAGAAGGCAAGGGCAAAAAAGTAGCCGCGACAATTCTTGAACGGAAGGAGATTTGAATGATGGTCAAACAAATAAACAAAACGGAATACTCTGCGAGAAGGCTAATCACGGCGAATATTCCAAATTCCTACATAGCGGAACAATTCCGGACATTAAGGACCAACATCAACTTCGCTTCACCTGACCATAAAATTCGAACACTTGTCATAACCTCCGCTTCGCCTTTTGAAGGCAAGTCGACGGCAGCCGCAAATTTAGCGATTGTATTTGCCCAAGAAGGAAAAAAAGTCCTGCTGATTGATGCGGATATGCGAAAACCGACCATGCACTACACATTTAATAAGGAAAACAATAGGGGGCTTTCCAGTGTTCTGACTCGACAGGCGTCCATACAGGATGTGGTCATGCCTTCAGGCATTGAAAGACTTCACCTATTGACTAGCGGACCAATTCCTCCCAATCCCGCCGAATTGCTGGCTTCCTTATCCCTGCAAAGCATAATTAAGAAGCTGGAAGACCAATACGACCTGGTCATTTTTGACTCTCCGCCCATATTATCCGTAACGGATGGGCAAATTTTAGCGAATAAATGTGATGGTGTCGTGCTCGTCATCAATTCTGGCAAAACGCAAAAAAAGAAGGCCCAAAAGGCGAAAGAAGCTATTGTAGCTTCTAATGGAAAGTTACTGGGGGCAGTTCTTAACAATTTCCAGCTGCCTAAAAATGACTTGAATCAATATTATTACCACCACTAAAAGGACTGGTACACAGCCATTAAAATCAATGCATGAAAACTAATAAACGAAAGCGGTGATGTAATTGGCGGTTTCTAGTGAAAAAAAACAAGGACATGCTTTAGAAGTTCCTCCGATTTCAATTGAATCAGCGGCATCCCAAGAAGCGAAATATTATTTCTTTTTCAAACGGATGATTGATGTCACTTTTTCGTTAATGGGAATGTTACTGTTGCTGCCGCTATTTCTGGTCATTTATATCTTGATCAAGGCAGAGGATATGCATGGTTCTGTATTGTTCAAGCAGCAGCGTGTGGGAAAAAATGGGGAACTCTTTTATATGTATAAATTCCGCTCGATGGTATCAAATGCGGAAGCCTTAAAAGAAGCCCTGCTTCAACAAAACGAAGCAACCGGCCCCGTTTTTAAGATTAAATACGATCCGCGTGTCACTAAAGTCGGCAGAGTGATCAGAAGAATGAGCATTGACGAATTGCCTCAACTGATTAATGTACTGAGGGGAGAAATGAGCCTTGTCGGACCAAGACCGGCACTCCCTGATGAAGTAGAGCAATATACCGAATATGAAAAACAGCGTATTCAAGTAACACCCGGACTTACGTGTTATTGGCAAGTGAGTGGCAGAAGCAACATACGTTTCGATGAATGGATCGCTCTGGATTTGAAATACATTGAACAAAAAAGCTTATGGGTGGATTTTAAATTGATCTTTAAGACGGTGTTCGTCTTATTCGGATCGAAAGATGCCTATTGAATTGCAAAACTCTATTTCGTAAAAAAAGGAGTGTCATTCCATGGACGGCAGGGTCAATGTCTTAATGGTCGGTTCTAATACGCAAGTAAAAGGTGGAATGACCACGGTAGTCCAGTCTTTCCTGGATCACCGATTTTCTCCTAAGGTCAACTTGAAGTATATTGCCACGCATTCCGAAAAAGGAAAAGTTTATAATTCATACTTTTTCGCAAAAAGCTTGGTGCGCATTGTCTATCATCTAATGCTCAAAAAACCAGATATCATGCATTTACATATGTCTGATAAAGGTAGTTTTGTTCGGAAATATATCGTATTCAAAGCATCAAAGATTTTCAGGAAGAAAGTAATCCTGCACATGCATGGAGGCAACTTCAATGAATTTTATGAAAAATCCCCTTTTCAGTTGCAGTTGTGCATGAAAGAAATGCTAAGAAAATCAGATAAAGTCATTGCATTAGGAAGCAATTGGAAAACAATATTAATGGAAATCGAACCGGATTCCAACGTGGATATTTTGATGAACTCAGTGGCGATGCCGGACTTCAAATCCGCCAAAAAAGCAGGCAGCCCATTCACAATCCTTTTTCTAGCAGTAATGAATGAAGGGAAGGGCATATTAGATTTGATAAAAGCTTCTGTCCCGGTCATTTCCAGAGCGGTTGATCAAGGCAAGCGCCTGGTTTTTGAAATTGCCGGAGACGGTCCACAACTGGAGGATGCCAAGAAACTCACAATGGAATATGGAATTGAACGTTTTTTTCAATTCCATGGATGGATCGGGGAAGAAAAAAAACGCGTACTTCTCCAAAAAACGGATCTCTTTGTCCTACCTTCCTATTTTGAAGGGTTGCCAATGTCGATACTTGAAGCCATCAGTTACGGAATACCTGTTCTATCGACAGATGTAGGGAGCATTGATGAAGCTGTAAAAGATGGCAAGAACGGCTATCTCATCACTCCAGGAGATCTACCAATGCTAGAAAGTCGGTTAGAGCAATTGATCTATCATCCTTCCTATTCTCACATGCGCCAAACTTCCCGCAATCTGGCTATCGAAAAGTTTGACGAAAAAAGATACTTTGAACAAATTGAAGATTTATACCTCGGGAATTTTCAAGCAAACGATTTGCAGTCGGATTGGGAAAGTCCATAAAAGATTGTATATTGGGGGGATGGAATTGCAAATTATAGATGAACTTAAAAATAGAACCTATAAGAAGAATTTATTTGCCACAGATTTTGTTGTCAGATCTGCCTATATGAAAAACAATTTGCAAGTTGAACGGAAAATTAAAGAATTCAGTGATGTCGATTCAGTTCAAAGTGTGGGGCAGCTGAAAGAAAAAGTGAAGAGCTTCGAAAACGTCAAGAACATTTACGGCACAAATTGCATTGGCAGCGAATCACTGCTTTATGGCCATATCCATGCCTTGTATGATTACGCCGGTCTGCCGGTGAATAAGCCGTTGCTGCTGCCCAAAATGGAACACGGTGTAAATTTTTCGGAAAGCCCAATTTTGGAGCAGGATATAAAAGCCTATCCTAATCGGATATTCCAAGGATCCTATAAAAAAGGGATGGTGCACTCAGCGAGTCCTTTGACCCCTGTTTTTTGCATCGGTCCGTATATCCATTATGCTTCGAATTATTACACTGAAGACCAAATCCGAAGTATTAAAATGAAAAACGGCAAGACCTTGCTGGTGTTCCCGACTCATACCTATGAATCTTCTTCCATGGATTATGATTTGCTGGCGTTTGTCGATAACGTTATGAATGGATATGGAAAAGCCTTTGATACGATATTGGTCAGCGGCTATTGGCTTAATTTAAACAGCAAAATCTATGAACTGTTTGAGGAGCGCGGAGCAATAATCGTTTCTGCCGGCGCTAGGTTTGATCCGAACTTCTTAAGGCGCCTTAAAACGATCATTTCCTTGTCAGATATGGTTATTGGTAATGATGTCGGCACCCATATCGGGTACAGTCTGCATTTAAATAAACCATTCCAAAAAGTCAGTTCAAAAATCGTGAAAAAAGATAGCTTTCTGTTTTCAGCAACGGAGGAAATGAACATGATTGCCAATGACAAGCTATTTACAGCGGCATTTGGAAGTGGAGAAGAAACTTCCGGTGACCAGCTGGCGTTGTTTAAGAAATTTTGGGGCGGTCCTGAATTTGTGAAGACGCCAGAAGAAATACGTAATCTGATCATGCTGGCCCAAAAACACCTCGACTTCAGCAGAGGCAGTATCAAGCGGTATGATGCGGGCGTTTTAAAATTATGGAGAGAGCTTAAAGGGGATCAGACTGTTGATGGGAAAATGCAGTTTAAAATTCTAAAGGAAGCAATAAACATAAATAAATTGGAGTAAACAGCGAAAGATAGTGATAGCGAGAGTTTGGGGGAATCGGCAATGTTGGGGAAATTAAGAAGTTTCGGCAAAAACAATTACTTTATCAGTGCTTCGCTGTTATACGTGCTAGGCACAGTTTTGCTGCAAGGAATATCTTTCCTTACAACACCGATCTTCACGCGCATCATGGATACCAGCGATTATGGAATCACAGCGGTTTTTGCTACATGGGTAACTTTTATTGCGGTTTTTATCAGTTTTCAAGTAAGTTCCTCGATTGCTTCAGCGAGAATCCACATGAAGGAAGAGGAATTCACAAATTATCTGCGGAATATTACGTTATTGACAGTGGTCAGCGGGACACTCATCATGTCGGGCGGATTGCTGTTCGCTTCATCGTTGGCCGGGCTATTGAGCATAAAAGAAAAACTGATTCCCCATCTGATGCTTCAGTCGTATGGCACGTCTTTAAGTACGCTTTACGGAATGTACTTGATACATACAAAACAGCCGAAAACGAAAATCATTTTTGCGGGAATTGTGTCGATCAGCTTAGTCATGTTAGGACTGTTATTGGTCTTTAGCATGAATGACGATCGGTATTTAGGGCGGATTTGGGCCGGTAGCATCGTCAATCTATTTATTATTGCGTTCGTTTTATATACGTTTCTATACAATAAGAAAAATGCGAAATTCAAGCTTGCGGATTGGTCCTTTTGCCTCAAACTGAGCTGGCCATTGATCATCCATTTGGTGGCCACCACGATCATCGGACAATCCAGCAGACTTTTTATCGTCAAATTCATCGGAGAAACGGAAGCGGCAATCTTTACCGTCGCCTTCAGCATCGGAATCATCGGCATGCTCATTGCAGATGCCTTCAATAACGCTTGGTCGCCATGGTATCTCGACAATACCAAAAACGGCCAAAAGCAGCAGGTGAACGAATACGCCAAACGATATTCAATGGTCATAAGCAGCGGATTTGTCATGATCATGTTGTTGACACCTGAACTTCTTCGTTTCATGGCACCGGAACCTTATTGGAATGGCAAATATTCAGTCCTGTTAATCGCGATTGGTGTTTTCTTCCAATTCCTCTACAGGTTTCCTCTTGGTTACGAGCAGTTTAACAAAAATATGAAATGGGTCGCATTCTGCACCATCGTTGCGGCCGTGCTTAATCTGGGGTTGAATTATCTTTTGGTCCCACTGATGGGAATAGAAGGGGCAGCAATAGCAATTTTGCTTTCTTATATCGTCCTATTTTTGCTTCACGAATTTGTGGCACGGGTAATCATTGGGGGCTACAATATCAGATTCAGCACATACATACCTGCGACTTCGGTTGCTTTGTTGGCATTTTTTCTGTCCTATCTCACGATGGATTACTTTTATTTCAGATTGATGGTGGCAAGCGGATATGCCACTCTTTTCATATTTACAGCGTACAGAATTTGGAGTGGGGGAACAGTTCCAAAGCTGATTAAAGATAGAAACGGGGCGAGATGAGAATGAAGATACTTGCTGTGATACCCGCGCGAGGCGGATCTAAAGGAATACCGAGGAAAAATGTAAGGCTGATGAACGGCAAGCCGTTACTTTGCTATTCCATTGATAACGCAAAGTCATGTGACTTTATCACGGATGTTGTGGTTACGACAGATGACGATGAAATCATGGGGGTTTCGATCCTTCATGACACGGAATTCATCGATCGGGGAAAGGATTTGGCGGATGATCAAGTCACGTTAGATCCTGTCATCTATGACGCTGTCCAAAAGATGGAAGAAAGAAAAAATGAAAAATACGATATTGTCATCACGCTTCAACCCACTTCGCCACTATTGAAAAGCAGCACATTGGAAAAAGCGATTGAATCTTTTTTGGCTGATGACAAAGATTCATATATCAGTGCGGTAAACAAAGCGCATTTAACCTGGTCCAAAAATGAAAACCACTATTCCCCGAATTACGAGTCGCGTGTAAACCGCCAGCAATTGCCGCCAGTCTATTTTGAAACGGGCGCGTTTTTCATCTCACGAAGAGAATGCATCAAGCCATCGAGCCGGCTCGGTGAAAATGTTTCTGTTTTTGAAGTGCCGGAAGAAGAAGCGGTCGATATCGATAATATCCAAGACTGGGTGGTCTGTGAACAGGCGCTTAAAAAGAAGCGGATCGTCTTTCGGACAGATGGCCATAAAACATTGGGAATGGGGCATATCTATCATTGCTTGACCCTAGCTTATAATTTGACTGGCCACGAAGTGATGTTTGTGTTGGATGAGCAATGCCGGGAAGGGGTAGAAAAGGTTGTTTCCAGACATTTACCACACACCTTGATAAAAGACGATGAAGACTTTTATGAGTTCTTGGAGGTTTGGAAACCGGATGTTATTGTCAATGATTGCCTGGACACTAGCAAAGAATATATGCTCAAACTGAAAAGCTTGGCCGGGCGGGTAGTGACGATTGAAGACCTTGGGGATGGGGCGGAGCATGCAGACGCTATCGTCAATGCGTTGTACGACGGTGAAAAAGCGCCGGGAAATGTCTTTAGTGGAGAAAAATACGTCTGTTTGCGGGATGAATTTTTAATCAATCATCCGAAAGAGTTTTCGGGAAAAGTCGAAACTGTTTTGGTGATGTTCGGAGGAACAGACCCGTCAGAGCTCACTAAAAAAATTTACATCTCAGCACTCCGTTTGAATCAGGACTACCCACACATTCAATTCATCATCATTACGGGAAGCGGATACGACAACGAAAAGAATGGAATCCGGACCATCGAAGAGAAAAACATCCTTGTTTTGAATAATTTAAAACGCTTAAGCGATTATATGAAGAAAGCAGATTTGGCATTCACTTCTCAGGGGCGCACTGTTTTTGAATTGGCATCATTGGGTATTCCATCCGTCGTCCTGGCGCAGAACGAAAGAGAACAGCTTCATAAGTTCGCCCAAATGCAGAACGGATTTCTGAATCTAGGACTTGGTAAGAATATATCTTCCGAGACAATAGAAGCGACCTTTAAATGGATGGTGGATAATAGGCAGATTCGGTCCGAAATGAGGGATCTGATGTTGAAGCACGATTTGAAAAAAGGCATTAACCGGGTCGTCGATATCATTTTAAAGGAGGAAGATTGAATGTTGAACAAAATTCTGGAACGCGCTATAAAAGGGGAATTTGTTTTGATTGCTGAAATTGGCGTGAATTATTATGATGTTGCAGCTAAACTAGGCATTCCGTTGATGGATGCCGCTAAGGAAATGATAAGGGAAGCGAAAGATGCTGGTATCCACGCTGTGAAATTTCAAAGCTATAAGGCCGAGACACTCGCTGCGAAAGAATCCCCTTCTTATTGGGATACTTCAGAAGAAAAAATCGATTCCCAATACAAGCTTTTCAAGAAATTTGACAGTTTTTCGTATGAAGAATACAAAGAACTAAGTGCATTTTGTGAAGAAATCGGCATTGAATTTTTATCGACCGCATTCGATATCGAATCGGCGAATTATCTCGATGAGCTAATGAACATCTATAAGATTTCATCGTCGGACTTGAACAATCATCCTTTCGTAGAGCATCAGGCGAAAAAAGGCAAACCGATTTTATTGTCTGTCGGTGCTTCGAACGCTGATGAAATTGATAAAACGCTTGAGGTTATCCGGAAGCACAACAATCAGCCTCTTATTTTGCTGCATTGTGTGCTGGAATATCCGACCCCTTATGAACACGCAAATTTAAACAAAATCGTCAGTTTGAAAGAGCGCTATCCTGATGTGATTATGGGTTACTCAGATCATACTAAGCCCGACTCGCAGGGAGATGTCATCAAGACTGCCTACACGCTGGGTGCATTGGTGATTGAAAAACATTTTACACTCGATAAAAGCATCCCGGGTAATGACCATTATCATGCGATGGATCCAATAGACGCCCGCAACATTATTGCGGGAGTGGATTTTGTAGACCGGATCAGAGGGGGATACGAAATCAAATGCCTAGATACGGAAGCGAAAGCTCGAAACAATGCCAGAAGGTCGCTCGTTTCGGCATCGGCCATTAAAAAAGGTGATGTGATCACCCATGAGTTTCTTACTTTCAAACGGCCAGGTACCGGCATCCCGCCAAACGAGATCGAAGGGGTAATCGGTAAAAGGGCTGCTTTAGATATCGAAGAAGATACGGTTTTGCAGTTTGAGATGCTTGAATAAGGAGGCGCCTGCATGAAGAAATACCTTAATAAGCAAGTTCGAAAAGCTTTGGACCAGCAAATATTTATGCCAATCAATAAGCTTTTTTCCCCTTTTTTTTCAGGCATCGGCAGTGTGGTGATGCTTCACCGCGTTGTTGCCCATGAAGATGATATCTTATGTGAAGATTTAGAAGTGACAGCTGAGTATCTGGAAAGCGTTATTCAATATTTTTTGAAAGCGAATTATGAGATCTTGTCACTCAATGTGGTTTATGAAATATTGGCAGGGAATCGAAAAACGGCAAAGAAGTTTGTGGTCTTCACCTTTGATGATGGCTATGAAGACAATTATTCTTTGGCGTATCCTCTATTTAAAAAATACGATGTTCCCTTCACTGTCTATGTGGCAACCAGTTTTCCAGATCAAACCGCTTTGCTGTGGTGGTATGCCTTGAAGGATCTGGTCAACGAGCGCCAACACATCCGCTTCACTTTTCAAGGCAATGTGTATGACTACGCTTTGGAATCCACAGACCAAAAAACAGAAGCCTACTCTGACATTCGCCAATTAATTTTAAGCTTAGATGCGGAACTCCAACAAATCTTGTTTGAGATCATATTTATCCCTGCTGGAATCGAACTGGCACGCTATTCGCAAGAACTGGCGATGAGTTGGGGGCAAGTCAAAGAGATGGCGGCTGACAGGCTGGTAACGATTGGAGCTCACACTACAAATCACTTTAATTTACGGAATTTAGCACCGGAAACAGTACAGAAGGAAATAGGTGATTCGAAAAAAAGAATCGAGTTTATGGCAAATACGAAAGTTGAACACTTCGCTTTTCCTTTCGGAACTTTGAATGAGGCAAGCGATAGGGAGTTTCAAATTGCCGAAAACCTTGGCTTTAAAACGAGCACGACGACGAGATGTGGGAATATTTTTCCGCAACATGCTGCCCATTTGAATTGCCTACCGAGAATCACGCCAAGCCCACACCTGATTACTACTTTTCCTCAATTCTACGCCAGTGGGTTTATTCCAGCGTTAAAACAAAAATTTAAAAGAGTTGTTACGAATTAATAGGTACTTCTCGAGTTGAAGTGAATAGAGGCAAAAGTTGAGAGGTGAATTCAATGAGCAGGATTGTGATAATTCCGAGATGCCAGTATGGTTACAATACAGATTATTTCCAAATGGCCAACCGGTTAGCTGGGAAGAACATTGATGTGGAAATGATCTGCTTTGATCAAGGGTTTCGCAAAGTGGAACCGCCAGACAATGTGCATATAACGTATGTGGTGAGAAAAGAAAATAACAAAGCGGGAAACTTCGTGAATTATCTCGTGGCAGCCATGAAGTATGTATGGAAAAACAAAAAAACTATCAATTGGGTAGTTGTCAGCGCAACCATCGAATTTTGCGGCATCCTGCCGTTTGCCATGAAAATGTTTGCGAGGGACATCCGATGGATCATGGATATTCGTACCTGTTCCGTTATTCCGGATGAGCGGAAAAGGAAAGTGTACGACTTTTTGACCTTGCTTTCTTCCTACTTTTTCGACCGTGTCACCGTCATCTCCGGATTAGTTGCACAGCGTCTGAAGATAAAAAAATACGAAGTTTTGCCGCTCGGGGCTGATTGCTATGTGAATTTAGATGAAAAAGAATTCGACAGCAAGAACCTCAATTTTCTTTACGTCGGAAAATTCGATGACAGGAGAGTAGAAGATCTTATCGGAGCTTTTGACAGCCTGTGTGGAAAGCTAAGTGGGGACATCAGTCGGAAATTGGACATTGTTGGTTTTGGCGAAAGAGAAGAAACCAATGAAACGATTATGAATAGCTTACAAAATTCTGTGCATCGCAGCAATATCAATTATCATGGCCGCAAGTCCCATCACGAGATTAAGTCCCTATTCCAAGAGGCGACAATCGGATTTTCTTACGTACCTGTTACGGAATTTTTTGATGTACAGCCACCGACCAAGACATTTGAGTACATTATGAATGGAATCATCTGTGTAGCCACAAATACGAAAGCAAATTCGGAAATCATCAATGACAATAACGGAATTCTGACAGAGGACAATCCTGAAAGCCTGTTGGCTGGCATCGAACACGTCATCAGCAATATGAGCAGCTTTAATAGTGTGAAAATGTCACGGACGGTTACGGGTTCGAAATGGGAGAATATCGTCGATAATTTCCATGTTTTTTTAAAGAAAATAGATATGAAAAAAGGTTGAGAAGTCTTTAGAAACTGGGATATGAGGTGATTTCTTGGTTGATACTCTCCATAAATATAGATATTTACTAATTGCTATCTATTCTTTGCTAGCTCTGTCTCTGACTGTGGCTATTAAACAAGATGCTTTCCTGTATTTAAATTTGGCAATCGTCGGTGCAATGTTTACGTTCCTGTTGTTAAAAAATGAAATCCTCTTATTGCTTGTGACGGTTATGATGTCCATTTTCCACGAAGGAATATCAGTCATCATCAATGGAACGTATATTATGATTTACCTTTACGGCTTAATGATTTGTTCCTTGCTGATAAATAAAAGAAAAATTGAATTGGCGCCATCAGTCATGGTGTTTGTGGCGGTTGCTTTTGTATTGAGCTTAGCGCCGCTAATTATAACGGGAACATCTCTTCCAATTCTTATCATTTCCACATTAAAAAGATTTGGTTTTGTTATTGTTTTTGTTTTCGCACTGAATATTGCATCGATTTATGAAAAAAGCAGTAAATCAGTTAACCGGCTGATTATTATTGTGTTGATTGCTAATTTCCTGGTGGCGGTTATTCAGTATCTTCAAGGGACGTATAACCAAGATGACATCACTGGGTTTTTTGGTGAAAATACGACTGGGATTTTTATGTACCTGTTCATGTTTTACTTAGCAATAATATCAGGCATGCATTATCAAAAAAGGCTATCTACTTTGAAATACCTGTTGTTGACGATGATTCCCATTATTTATTCGGCAATCGCAGAAGTTAAAATTGGCTTTGTTTCCATTGCAGCCTTGCTCCTAGTGTATTTGGTCTTCATAAATAAAGGAATAAAATCAATGGTCATGTTAATCGCCTGCAGCGTTATTTTTATCTGGTCGTATTTGTTCTTTGTATCGCTATATCCCGAACATGATTTTTTGAATACTTCGTTTTTGGAGGACTATCTTGTCGAGCAATCATATGGTGGAGATCAGACCATCAACCGATTCGGCTTTAAGCCAACAATCGATTCAGTCGTGTTTGAAGACAATGACAGTGAAGTTCTTTTCGGCAAAGGACTGGGTTCTGGAAATCCGAGTGAGATGGATTTATTAATGGGTGAGGTTTATCGTGACTATGATTACTTGAAGTATAGTTGGTTCACGATTCCTTATTTATACATTGAAGCAGGGTGGGTAGGTACACTCGCATTCTTGATGATCTATGTGATGCCTTTAATCATCACGATCAAAGAGTATAAAAGAGAAAAATCTGCATTAGCTGTTGTTCTGATACTTATGGGAATCACGAATTTCATTTTTATTTCCTATAATGCGGGACTGTTCAGTTACGGAGTGACAACCATATTCTGGGTTTATGTGGCGATGCTCATTAATCATAGGAAACTGGAAAAAACGGGACCTGAAGTTAGCCCGGCGTACATCACGCCTTCGTCAATAAGCAATAAACCCGTCTTGATTGTTCATGAAACAGTGAAGTGATTTTGTTATAGGAGTAAAAACGGATGGTCTTCCATCCGTTTTTTTATGCTTCTTATATCATTCATAAGTTATTTGGAAACATGGTACAATAAAAAGAAAAGTAGTTTAATATTGGAGAGATTTTTATGTGGACATTTTTAATCGGAGGAATAGTTATTGTATTGACAGTCGTATTTTCTTTGGGAAAAGCCAGTTCCCGTGGCGAAGAGATTACGAAAAATCATCGTCAAGAGTTAATGAAGAGAAACAATAAAGAAGACCTGCAAAATCAGAAAGACCTTTCGAATAAAAAGAAAGTAAAATAGGATTTGTGAAACGTAAGCGCGCAACTGATTGAAAAAAAGCTTCAGCAAATGATATTCATCTCCCTGAATGGGGTACACTTTTAAAGTGGACCCATTCGGGTTTTTTGATAGCAAAAGGAGCTGACACTATGGAAAAAACGTCATTTAATATAGCAGAAGCAACGATAGAGGAAATCCAGCAAGCGTTTGCTGCAGAACAATTGACATCAGTGGATTTGGTCCAAATGTATTTGGACCGCATCGAACAATTCGATAAGAATGGACCAAAGATCAACTCGGTGCTGACGGTGAACCCTGACGCCCTGAAAATCGCGGAAGAGCTCGATGCCATCCGCGGACAGGATGGACAAGGCCCCTTGTACGGCATTCCGGTGCTGGTGAAGGACAATATCGACACGACAGATGATATGCCGACTACGGCGGGCACGATCGCTTTGCAGGACAATTACGCGATGGTGGACTCATTCGTGGCAGCTCAATTGCGGACGGCCGGTGCGATTATTTTGGGTAAAACCAATTTAAGTGAGTGGGCGTTTTTCATGGCTGAAAAAGGTGTCAGCGGCTATAGCGCGCTCGGGGGGCAAGTGCAAAATCCTTACGGCCCTGGCAAGTTTGAAGCAGGAAGTGTCGGAGGATCGAGTTCAGGCACTGGCGCGGCGATTGCGTCTAACTTGGCGGCTGTTGGCATCGGTACAGAAACGTCGGGCTCAATCCTCAGCCCGGCGAGTGCTAATTCGATCGTCGGCATCAAACCGACGGTCGGTTTGATCAGCCGCACAGGCATCATCCCGATTGCGGAAAGCCAGGATACGGCTGGGCCGATGGCGCGCACCGTTGCGGATGCAGCAATTGTGCTCGGAATTCTCGCCGGTTTCGACAAAGAAGACCCGAAGACGCTCGAAAGCGACGGCAACGCATTGTCGGATTACACGCCGCATCTGCAAAAAGACGCGCTGCGCGGGGCGCGCATCGGCATTGACCGCACGTTCCTGAGCGCTGCGGATACCGAAGAGCGGAAAGTGATGGAGAAAGCGATTGCCGATATGGAAGCACAAGGCGCAATCATTGAAGATGTGCTGGTGCCGCGCCCGGAATTCGAATCGGAAGTTTTATGGTATGAGTTCAAGCGCGGTGTCGACCATTACCTCAGCAAAACGCCGGACGGTGTGCCAGTGAAATCGCTTGCCGATGTCATCGAATTCAACAAGCAGGATCCTGAATCACGCATGAAGTTCGGGCAAGCGGAACTGGAAAAAGCACATGGGCTGACCGATGACCCTGCAGACCCGCGATATGTGGAACACCGGGAAACCGATGTGCGCCAGTCGACGTCAGAAGGCATCGACGCCGTCATGGCAGCCCATAAGTTGGATGCTTTGCTGTTCCAGGACAACCACGGTGCGTCGATGCCTGCGAAAGCGGGCTACCCATCTATTACTGTGCCTGCAGGGTACACCGGAACAGGCATGCCAGTCGGTGCAACGTTCAGCGGCTTGGCGTGGAGCGAAGCGAAATTGATCAGCCTGGCGTATGCTTATGAGCAAGCGACGAAAAAGCGCATTGCGCCTATATTTGAATAAATGCTATTAAGCTACAGCCGTTCTCGCTTTTTGGGAGCGGCTGTTTTTTAATCAAGTTTATTGAAACAGTTTTTCAGCTTTGGAAACGTTAAAGTCAGGGGGAACAATTTGACAAAGGAAGGGGTAAGGCAACGCCAATGGTTGTCCAATCCAGCCAAATGACAATCAAAACGTCAATGAGTATCAAATGATGAAAGCCGTCTTGGGAAATCCAGGACGGCTGTTTGTTATTACTTAAGAAGATACAAGACCACTATGGCTGCATAGCAGATGATCCACAGCATTAACGCGAAACCGGCGTTGTGTTTCAGGCTGATTTCAAAAGGGCTTCGCCGGCTCAGTGCGGCGAGCAGCAGATTCAGTCCGGAAAACGGTGAGACGAGTGTTGTTGCCATCCAGCTCGCCAAAAGCCCGAGGCTCAAAAAGAAATGGTCGTCGGCAAACAGCGGCGAATCACTTAATGTGATTGCCAGGATGGTAGCGGTGATCACAGGATGGAGCCCGAGAAGCGCAGGGATGACCATGAGCGCAAGCATCAAAGGGACCAAGAGCAGGACATTCGTGATGTTCAAGGCGTCGAGCAATGCCACAATCCACTCGTCGGCTCCGTTATTAAGGAGGGCAGTGCCAAATGCCCCTGCGATGATGAACAGCGACAATTCGTTGCCCATGCCTGGAACGCGCGCGTCGAAGAAAGCTTGGTAATTGAAGGCGAGCTGCTGCCGCGTCGAGAAAAAAAGCGACCACACAAATGACATGATGATGGCGACGAGCGGGATCACCGTCAGCACCGACAAACCGGTCATCTTTTCACTGATCATGATGATTGCAGTGATCAAACCGACTACGCCTGCGAGTTCTGCGACTTTCTGCTTCGCGCGGTGCAATTCCAACGGGTCAGGCAGGGGTTTGTCCCGCGGAATCGGCTCCGAAGATTTTCTCTCCAGCAGATAGCCGCTTGCCATGATGAGGAAGGTCAGCACGATTCCGACGGGGAACAGCTGCAGCCACGTGACATCAAAATACGCCAGCACCAGTCCGACTGAAATGAAATATGGCGACCACAGGAATGCCAGGACGAAGCCGCGGATCATCGCCTTAATCCGCAGTATCGTGTAAGGCTCGAACGACGGTGTATCCGTCAGCTGATAGAGGATCGGAATCGAGCCGATGTTCATGACACCGCCGATGCTACCTGCGGTCAAGGTAGAAAAGAGGTAAAGCTGGTCTGTCTTTTTAATATAGTAGGAAAAAATGACTTCTATGTAGGCAAGGTAATTGCCTTGCCGTATCGGGATCGCCAGCAGCGGCACAAAGATGAAAATGGCCAGGACGTTCGCATTCGTCTGCAGGCCGATGAAAAACGCGTACAGGCCATCTTTGCTGATGTCCATCGCTAACGCCCCGACCGCAAGTGCAAGGATCAGCACTTTCGGCACCCGTTTCAAATACGGGAAAAACGATACGAGCGCAATCAGTGCAAACAGGCTGATGAGCGCAGAAGCATATGGGAATGGAAAAAAGATGGACACCAAATACGTTCCGCCCATCAAGAGCGTGCTGAGTGGCCGCAGGATCGGTTTCATGTCAGGAACTCCTTCTGTTGTAGGTATCTTCAGTGTGCCAGAAAAGCCGGGAGCCGTCTTTTAATAAGGCTTTTGTGGGGGAGATACATTGTTGCACCTAAGGGAAATCGGGATAAAGTTGGGGAAATGAAGGTGTTAATGGATGTGATTGCGGATATATTGAATGCACCTAAAGATGGCTTAAGCGATTATCAAAAATTATTTATGAATCTCTCTATGAAATCTGCAATTTTAAAGATTCCTTATAACGGATTTAATAAACAGAAAGCGTTCCAAATAAATTTAAAAAACTGAATATTTAGTAATTTTTATAGATTTTAATAACTTTATACTGGTAGAATGAGGGTAAGAAAATTTTCGGTGAGGAGTGAGGGTTTGAAAAGGCTACTGAGTCCGTTTGTAATTGCCTTGTCGATGATGCTGGTTCTTTCAAGTGCCAGTGCAGCCACGGATTTGCCTAATACTCATTTGTTCTACGATGAAATCGACTATTTGATGGAGAGGGACGTGATTACCGGATATCCGGACGGCACGGTGCGGCCGGACGCGAAAGTGACGCGCGCAGAGGCGGCGGTGATGATCGGCCGTTTGAAAGAATTTGACGGTGCACTGAGCGCAACGCCGTTCAGCGATGTGCCGACAGGCCATTACGCGAGCGGATATATCGCAGAGGCGGCGAAAGCGGGCTTGCTGAAAGGCTATCCCGATGGCACCTACCGGCCGAATGCCCCGATCATTCGCGGCGATATGGCAGTGATCCTTGACCGGATATTCAGCTTGGGCGTCCAGTTTGGCGGCTTTGCGGATGTGAAAGACGGCGTGTATTATTCCGAGGCTATCAGCAAGATGCGGGTCGCGAATATCGCCATCGGCTACCCGGACAACACGTTCCGCCCGCAATCCGATGTGACGCGCGGCCAATTCGCTGCATTCCTGGCGCGCGCACTCGAACCGTTTTTCAAGAACCTCGCAGTGATTCCGCATTCCTACCAGAAAGACAAGACCAAAGCTTTCACTTACCTGCGTCCCGACGGCTCCCGTGAAATCCACCGCTATATTGATGTGCCGGACAAAGGTGAACTGGAATATGGTTTTATGTGGACGGTCAAGACAGGCGATGACATCTACGAATACCAGGAGCTTGAAAGCTACACGATCTTTGCGTTCGGCTACCCGTATTCGGAATACGATATCGCGCTCGTCTATCCGGTAAGGGTCGGGCAAAAAATCGTCAATTACCTCGGTGATGAAAAAATCATCAATACCATCACCGCTGTCAACAAAAACGTGAAGACGCGCTATAAAACCTTCACCAACGCAACGGAAGTGACGGCGCCGGATGGGCTGCGGTATTATATGGCGGAAGGCTACTCGACTATCAAAACGATTGATGCGCAAGGCCAGGTCGTGTTTGAACTGATTGCAGTCGAATAAACCCAATCCCCTTAACGGAATGGCAATTTTGTTAAGGGGATATTTGTTTTATTGGATAACGATGGGTGATAAACTAATGGAATCATGCGGTATAAAGATTTATGGCAAGGAAATACATAAACGGATTTGAGGTTTCAGGCATAGAACAGCAAAAGGAGTGGGAAGATGAAATTTTCGAAATGGATGATCACAGCGGCATTAGCCTTTTCGGCAACGACAGCCGTCCCGGCAGATGGACTGGGAAACCAAGGGTTCGCATTGGCCGCAGCAGACAAGACACCGCCTGCAGCCCCTTCGGTCAATAAAGTGACAGACCAATCAGCGGCAATTAAAGGGAAGGCGGAGTCCGGCGTGAGAGTCCTGGCATACGCAGGCAAAACAAAACTCGGAGATGCCATTGCAGCAAAAGGCGTTTATTCCATTAAAATCACGAAGCAAAAAGCCGGTACGCCGATAGCCATCTACGCATTAGATGCCGCGAAGAACAAAAGCAAAATCAGCATGGCAAAAGTTGCGGCAAGCGCAGTCAAATACGAAACGACGGCGATGTTGAATATGCGCACCGGGGCTTCTGTAAAATATGGCGTTATTGCCGTGATTCCGAAAGGGCAAACGGTCGAGTACGCCAGCAAGAACGGCTCTTGGTTCAAAGTGAAATACGGCACGAAAACAGGCTGGGTCAATTCCGCGTATTTGAAAAAGCCTGGGGCATCGGCTTATCCGGCGCCTTCCGCGAAAACACCGGGAACGATTAAAAGCGGCGTGCTGGTCGTCAACAAGAAATATGGCTTGCCGTCCACCTACAATCCCGGCATCAACGCCATAGCCCAGCGGAGCGCCGATGCCATGCTTGCCGATGCTAAAAAGCAGGGCATTTACTTGCAGACGATCAGCGCTTACCGTTCTTATTCCTACCAGTCGCAATTGTATTCCAATTACGTTATAAAGTATGGCCAGAAAGAAGCCGACCGTTTTGCTGCGAAACCGGGATTCAGTGAGCACCAAACGGGCTTGGCATTCGATTTCGGAGGCAAGAACAATAATGCAGACTGGCTTGAAGGGACATTCGGCAAGACGAAAGAAGGCAAATGGCTCGCAGCCACTGCGCATAAATACGGCTTTATCCTGCGTTATCCAAAAGATAAAGAAAGTATCACAGGCTATATGTACGAGCCGTGGCATTTCCGTTATATCGGCGGGGATATCGCTGCGAAAGTGAAAGCCAGCGGGTTGACGCTCGAAGAATATTTAGGCGTTCAAGGGAAATAGAGAAGTCGGAGGCATGCACGTAGCCTCCGGCTTTTTTTATGCCTGCAGGCCATCCCGGGACTGTCAGTTTAAAAATCGTACGCTACGGTGGTAAAATAGAGGGACTAAAGAAACAAAAAAGAAAGCAGGTGGCGGTATGGAAGGCAGACAGGATTTGGTGTTGCTGCTGGAGGAACATGGCAATTCTTTTGGCATCCGGCTGCTCGACCGAAATGGCTTCGTGTTCAGCGACAACCATTTTATGGGCATTCCGGCGATCGGGGAGGTGCGGGTGCTTGTCAGCACGCTGACGCATATTTTCGGCAATTTCAGCCGTGTCACTTACAGCCGCAATTTTCAATGCGTCTGGGACCACAAAGCGCGTCCCGATGCTTTCGGCAAGTTCATGGCGGAATTGTTCGCGACGCATAATCCGGATGGCTGGGACGGCTTCAGCGAATTTTTGGAACAGCAGGAAGCGAAGAAACGCGAGGATCCGATGGAAGGCTTGCCCTTTTAATTATCTTAAGAGCAGGATATTTCATGTGAAAATTGAATTAGGTTAAAATGCTCACGAAAATTCGCTTCTAAGGAGAGGACATGAATGGCTTTCGGCTCCAAAAAAAGTAAGTACGGCCTCCAGGCATCAACCGCAAAGAAGATCAAAAAGCTCGGCGAGGAAGTGACATTCAGCGAACGGCCGGACCGCACGTTCAACGTCAAAGCGTTCGGCGCCAAAGGCAATGGCCAGGCAGACGATTGGCGGGCGCTGCAGCAAGCGATTGCCTTCGCTTACAATAAGCAAGGCGGCGGCACGCTGTTTTTCCCGCCGGGGCTTTACCGCATCAGCGAACCGCTTGAGGTGCCGGAAGTCGACAGCGAAAAGCAGACGATTGTGTCCTGGGTCGGCTACAGCGACCAGACTACCATCATCGCCCCATCGAAACCGATGGATTACCTCGTGCGCATGCGCGGCGGCGACGGCGGCATCAAAGGCATCCGCTTTATGGGCTCAGACCCTGGAAATGGCTATGTGCGCAACGCCAAAGTGTGCATGGTCGCAAGCGACATCCGTAATAAGGTTTTCTCCAATACATCGTTCAGCTGGGGCATCGTGCACGGCCTGCAGATTTTAGAAGAAGGCAATAATAATTTGTGCATCTTCGATCAATCGTGCAAATTCGAGCAAAACGGCAAAGTGTTGACGGGCACGGACGCCCGCGGTTCCGGCAATGAAATCACTTTTTCCAGTTTGAATATGGAAAGGGACAATGTCCAAGCCGGCGGGTTCATCAAAATCGGCGCCGGGACGGGTTCGGTCTATCACATCGATGAAGTATCCGGCAGCGGCATCAAGGTTTCCCCAGGGCTGAAAAATACGTTCCGAACGGGCACCGAGTATAAATTGCACATCGGTTCCGGTCTGCAGGTCGACCGCGGCAGCGACAACAACGTCTACGGCATCTATGATTGCCATTTCGTCGGCAATGCCGGAGCGGGGCTCGTGCAGCGCGGGCTTTACGGCCACAATGTCCAAGGCGGCAACTTCGATTCCAACGGCATTGCAGGCATCCACATCGGCAGCGGCACGCTCAACACGACGCCTTCCTACTCAAACACCATCCACCATGCCTATTTCGAATCGAACGGCTACGCCAATGTCATCTTGGACTATCCGTCTGGCTTATCGATCATCGACCCGCTGCTCGCGACGCCGGCTGACGGCACAGGGGGCGGCGTCGATTCCATCACGTCGCTGCGCAATTTGCCGTTCGACTATATGACAACGAGCATCATCTACAATGGCCGGACGTATCAATACGTCCACGCGACAAACGGCAGTTTCACGTTTAGCGCAGAAACCGGACCGCGCATTTTCGTCAACCAGCCGGCGAATGCGATCGGCCCCGCGGTCATCCGGCTGCCGGCGCCGCCTGCCCACGAATTCGGCGAAGAACTCGAAATTTTTGTGGAAGACAGCGGCGGCTTGCCGGTCCAGCTCGTAAGTGATTTTGCCGAAGTCAATCGGGTCAACGGCCGTTTCGGCATCGAAGCGCCGGCCGGGCTTGGCTACAAGATCACTGCCTTTTACAGCCGGCGCCATCGGTCCTGGATGGTGTCGCATACTTTGCCGCTCGAATAGCGCACCAACAAACCCGCCTGCAGCTCAGCTGCAGGCGGGTTTGTTGGTTAGTCATCGTTTATTTCTTTTGTGGCCGTCTTCCAAGGAATAAGCGGCAATCGTGCCGGACACTTCGTGTGCAGCCAGCAGCAATTCCTGGCCAGTTGGGCTTTCTTCAGCCGGGATGAACGTCATTCCTTCAGGTGCGACATCGCCGCTTTTATCGGTGACGTCTCCGCCGTTGAAGATGCGGCTTGAGAAATAGGTGTTGAATTTAGGCTTCGTCGGTTTCGACAAATCATAGACCATGATGCCGCCTTGGCGCTCCAGGCCGATAAAGGCGTAAGGGGTGCCAGCTACATCCCCGGTTACGACGCTTTCCGGTTCAGGCCCTTTGTCGTCGCTGCGGTTGTCGAATTTGTCTTCGGTGTTCGTTGCGTTGAAAGAGTCGGGATAGACATTAGCGGTGATCTGTTCGAAATCATCGCCGCTGTCATAGGCCAGTTCCATCGAATCCGAATGCCAGACGGAGAACGAACGGCCGCCGAAGCCGTAAATGGCTTCGTATTTGCCGTTTTCATTTTTCGGCTGGGAAACGGATGTCGTCAATCGGCCAAGTTGGCTTTCTTCAAACAAGCCGTTTTTCACAAGGCGGTCGAGCTGCTTTTGGTTGTAACCCTTATACAAACTGGCATCGAGTTCATAATCGCCTGCCAAATCTGCCACGCGGGATTCTTCAGAAAAGCCTTTCCAATCCTGGACGTCGCCTTCGTTTGCGGAGAGGATGTAGGTTTCACCGCGGGATTCGAATGCCGTGATGCCGTCCGGCTGGAACATCGACAGCATCGGCCAGTTGCGGATATCGATGGCATCGTCTTTGTTCGAAGCATCAAGCTTATTGGCAGGAACGGAATAATCCTTCAAGCCGAGGCTTTGCACGGAAACAAATTGATCGCTTTCCAGGTCGAGCTTGGCGATCGCGTTGTTTTCCTGCAGCGCGACATAGGCAGAATCGCCGTCTTCATCAACGGTGATGAATTCGGGTTCCAGGTCTTCTGCATATGTGCTGTCCGGATGCACTTTGCGGACGTCTTCATCGATGATGTTTTCCGTGAATTCCGCAGTTGCCACATCGTTGTCGCTGATTGTCCCAATCGGCTTTGTCACATCGATGATGCTGACAGAGCCTTCCGGATTGACACGGTAATCTTCGCTCGGCTCGCCTTCGTTCGCTACGAGCAATTTGCTGCCGTCCGGCGTGAACGCCAGCATATCTGGCAGCGCTCCGACGCGGACATGGCTGAGCGGTTCGCCGTCGGTTGACATGAAGACGACCGAGCCCGCATCGGTTTTATCGGCAGCCGGCACCGAAACGGCGATGTAGCCGCCGTTCGGATGAATTGCGACACTGGTCAAGTCAGAAGCTTCGACGCCGAATTCACTCAGCGGAATGCGTTTTACTAGAGGAATGTCCGCAGTGGAATCCTTTTTCAGCCCGGACAAGTCGATGATGTCGATCGCACTCGCTGCACCGTTCACGGAAAAAGCACGGAATGTTTTCGGATCGTAAGCCACGATTTCCGTTCCGCCTTCATCAATGTCCGCGCCGCTCGTATAGCGTCCGAGCAAGTCGACTTCCAAGCCCTTATTGCCTTTTTCGTAAAGTTTGAGGCCTTCAACTGATTCGGCAGCGGCAAGTGCCGAAGGTGGTGAATGGAATAAACTCAGCGACAGTACACCGATCGCCGCTGCCGGAAGCAATTTTTTCAACTTAGCCATTCTCTAATTCCTCCTCATCGTTTATGGTTCTTCTTTCAGTTTAGCGGGGCATTGTGAAGAAAAGGTTTCGCCATTGTACGGGGATTGTAAAGGCCATAAGACGGTAAAAAAGAAAGCGGAGAAGAGCGGATTTTTACCAGCTGCCCCAATGAAATCATCTCGTTCAGCACTTTACACTTGAGCGTATAGCAATGCACTTTTTTTCAATGCAGCCAGGGACAATTACGCAGGAAGCATTGCGTAAAGTTATTAACAATATTTTACACAATTAAATGCAGAATAATCGTGCTACAATAGTGATAAAGACATGATATATGTGACTTTTTAATCATATTAAGTACCATTGGAGGCAACACATGCAGGAAACAATGGAATTGGAACAACGAATTCAAGAAGTGATGAGCCTGTTAGAGGCCTTTAAGCAATTAAATTCCAATATAGAGATTGAGGATGTGTTTCAGGACATTCTGCTCCAGATGGTCAATGTGCTTGGCGCTGAAGCAGGTACTTTGTGGGTATGTGATAATGCCCGTGAAGTGATTCAGGCGGTGGCTGCACATGGTGAATCGGCTTCAAAGATCCTCGATTTCGAGATGGCGAAGGGGGAGGGGATTGTCGGGCAAGTTGTCGAGAGCGGCGTTGAGCAATTGATCAACGATGCTGCGGTGCATCCGAAATGGGCCAACCGCGTCGATTCTTCGAGCGGTTTTGTCACGAAGTCGATGATTACGGTGCCGCTGACTGCAAAAGGAAATGTGCTCGGTGCGCTGCAGCTGTTGAACAAAACAGGCGGCGGGCTGTTTTCTGCGCAGGATATGCGCATTGCGCTGGCACTTGCCAGCCAGTCTGCACTCGCACTGCACAATAGCCAGATGTTCGACGAAGTGTCACGAATGCTGCTGAGCATGATCCGTACGCTGGCAAAAATCCTGGATGCGCGCGACCCTTACACGGCAGGGCATTCAGAGCGTGTGGCCCAGTATTCACTGGCGATTGCGCAGCGCATCGGCATGGACGCGCCTGAATGCGAAGAGCTGTACAAAGCTGCGTTGCTTCACGACATCGGAAAAATCGGCATTGCCGACGATGTATTGCGTAAACCCTCAAAGCTCACGCAAGAGGAGTACGAGGATATTAAGCAGCACACCGTAATCGGTGCGGGCATCCTGTCCAATATGGAACCGAAAGCAGCAATGGCCAAAGCGATTGCAACGGCGCGTTCGCATCACGAGCGGCTCGATGGCTCAGGCTATCCGGATGGGCTGAAGGAGGACGCCATTCCCTTGTTTGCCCGCATCGTCGGAGTAGCGGATGCGTTTGATGCGATGACGACCGTGCGCTCTTATAGCAAAGGCCTGCCTCTCCGGCAAGCGGCGGAGGAATTGATTCGCTGCAAGGATACGTTATTCGACGCAGCATTGGTGGACGCCTTTATAGAAATCTTGGAAGAAAGCGATTACCAGGCCGGGAAGGGATTTGGCAAAGATCAGATGGGGTATGGATTATGACGAAGTTCGAGTATTTATTGATCGGCCATTTAATCGGTGATTTCCTGCTTCAGACAAGTTGGATGGCGCAGCATAAAGCGAAGCGCTGGCTGCCGTTGATGGCGCATGTGACGGTCTATACGATCGTAGTCGGATCCATGGGAGCCGCAGCTGGCGGCTTGTCGATGCTGGCGATGGCGCTGATTTTTTTCAGCCACATCGTATTGGACCGCAGGACCTTCGTAGCGTTCTGGGTCAAGCATGTCCAGACCGTCAAAGACAATGAACAGCCGTGGCTGCTGATTATGGCAGACCAGATTTTCCACATTATCGTGCTGGCAATCGCCATCGCCATCTCATAGGAGCGACCGTTATGCAATTGAAAGCAAGGATCTATACCGCAGAGAAAGAATACCCGTTGCCGAAGGAGACCGCTTGGGGTTTGCTTGCAGACAATAACCGCATGAACCGCTATATCGGATTGTTTCCGGTCGTCTTCAGTGGAGTGGTGCAAGAAGAGCAAGGGATTTTCTTTCGCAATGCCAAAGCGAAAGCACTCGGCATTGTGCCGATTAGCTGGCAGGAATACCCGTTCGAATGGCAGGAGCATGAAAGCTACCAAGTTGAACGGCGCTATTTGGATGGGCCGATGAAGAATTATTCATTCGGCATCGAATTTCTGGACAGCGTGACGGGCGACCCGAACCGCACCCTGATTCGGGTGACAGGTGAGTTCGTTCCGCGCAACGCGCTCGGCATTGCCGCAATCGCATTGATAGCGGCGCCGTCTGTCAAAAAGACAATTGGCTATATGGACGATTTCCTATTATCGGGCGCAAAAAGAGTGTTCGAAGCGCCGCAGAAATCGGCGAACCACAAAGTCAATGTGCAGGAATTGGAGCGGCTGGAAGGCCTCCTTCGGAAATACCCGGTCGACGGCGAACTCGTCGGTTTGCTCCGGCGCTATCTAACGGAGCAGGGAGACCACGATGTCGCCCATATCGAGACGCACGCTGTAGCGCAGCAATGGAACGATGATCCGGAAAAGGTGCTACGGGTCCTGCTGTATGCCGCGAAAGCCGGCATGCTGAACCTCAGCTGGAATTTGATGTGCCCGAATTGCCGGGTATCGAAAGAACAGTTGGGTTCGCTCGAGCAATTGCAGCCCGAGTTCCACTGCGACTTGTGCGGCGTTGTCTACGATGCGAATTTCGACCAATTTGTCGAACTGCATTTCTCGGTTCATCCGTCGATCCGCAAAGCGTATGCGGAAGTATTTTGCGTCGGCGCACCCATGATCACGCCGCATGTCAAAGTCCAGAAAGTGCTGAAGCGCGGAGAAGCCGCGGAAATTGCAGTTCCTTCTATAGAAAGCCCTTTGCGCCTGCGCGTGCTGCAGGCCAATGCCATAGCGGATATCTCACTTGGGGGAGACGGTGGGGAAATAGCCTACGACGGTTCAAAATGGTCGGCTGATGCTGTAGCCTACAGCTCCGCCATCCGGATGCGCAACGACAGCGCCGCTGACATTGTCGTGGCTTTGGAAGAAGTTGCATGGAAAAAAGATACGGTAACGGCCGCTAAAGTGACGGCGCTGCAAGAGTTCCGGGACTTATTTTCATCGGAAGTCCTGTCGCCCGGACAAAACATCGGCATCGGGCACGTGACAATCCTGTTCACTGACCTGGTCGGCTCGACCTCGCTTTATGAAACTGTAGGTGATTCGAGCGCATACGGCCAGGTACGCAACCATTTCGACTTTTTGTCGCAGTGCATTTCCAGAAACTCCGGCAGCATCGTCAAGACGATCGGCGATGCAGTCATGGCCGTATTCCATATGCCGGCGGACGGCTTGAACGCAGCGCTCCAAATCCAGCGTGACATCACTGAGTTCAACACCAGCGCCAAAGAGGATTTCATGCTGCGCGTCGGTTAGTTCAGCGGGCCGGCGATTGCCGTCAACTCGAACGGCCGGCTCGATTATTTCGGCCGCACCGTCAATATCGCAGCGCGGATCCAAGCGCAGGGGCATGGCGGGGATATCGTCTTTGGCCAGGAATATGTGGAGCAAGCCCAGTTGAAAAGACTGTTGAACGACGCACATCTGGACTGTGAGCGTTTTTCGGCCAAGCTGAAAGGCATCGAAGGCCAGATGGAATTGATTCGGGTGAAATACAGTGAGACAACTGTGCATAATCAGTGAAAGATTCGTATCCGCAAGTCTTGGCGCATCATGCCGGACTTGTTTTTTTTATGGATTTTTCTCTTTCCGGGATATTTATGTCATGCTATACTAATATTTGGCGAAAAATAACAAAAAATTGTAACTGTAAAAGGAATTATAATGATGAATACATCTAAAGCACTTTCTTGGGCCGCCGTTATTTTGTGGATGGCCGTCATCTTCGGTTTCTCCCATCAGCCTGCCACAGTATCAAGCGGCATGAGCTCCGGGATTACAGAAACCATTCTACAAGCGATTTCACAATTTTCTTCAGAAGCATCGATCGATACGGATGCTTTGCATACGTTTGTCAGGAAGAATGCCCACTTCTTTGTTTATTTGATATTAGGCGTATTGGTGTTCCATGCGCTGCGCAAAAGTGGCATTAAAGGCTATCGGGGTGGCCTAGCAGCTTTGGCAATCTGCGCCCTGTATGCAATGTCGGATGAGTTCCATCAATTATTCATCCCGGGCCGCAGCGGTGAACTTCGTGACGTGCTCATCGACAGCACAGGGGCATTTGTTGGAATCGGTGTAGCTTTAGGGTTAACCGAATGGCGAAAAGCGAAAAACTGGGCTGGCACAAAGTCGAGAACCCAGGAAGCTGGACGCTAATTTATAAAGAGCAAACTCATGCACAAGCTGCACCAACTGACTGTGCAGAATGGAGAAGCTGCTTGGCTGAAGTTTTAATTTAATGGCTTAGTGGCTTTATAGTGAAAAAAAGGAATATCTTAAAAGCTTCAATCGTGGAATGCCCTGCGGTTTAAGGCCATGAGCATTATATTTAAGGGAGAATGAAGATGAAATCAACAGAAATTCACAGGCGCACAAGACAGGGAATAGCCTTTTGGATTGCGCTTTTACTCGTTTCTTGTGTCGTGATAGCCGGATGTTCGCAAAAAGGAACCGCAGAAAACACGGGTGTTTCTGAAGTGGAACCGGTAGATGAAAAAAATACAGAAGCAATCCAGTCGGTCATCGAAAAAGAATTCAATGCCCCTGATGAAGAGTACAGGGAATTGAGGTACGCAGCGATGGAAAATCTTGAGGACGTCGCGAATCAGGAAGAATTCGCAGTCTATAAGGAAACCCCTGCCTATAAAGCATACGCTGATTATATGGAAAAGAAATACGCAGCCTATTTTACTGAAAATGGCTACGCCAACTTCCTGAATATAAACCCGGCTTTTATGTATAGCGTCTATGAGGGATCTTATCGCCTCAGCGTTTCGAATATAAAAATCAATGCCAGTGAAAACGATCCCACGTTATACAATTTCAGTTTCCAAGTCGCCCATCAAGATGAAAGCAGCGAAACAAGCCGCTTTAAATTCGAAGGGAAAGCGATTGTTCCTGAACAAGGGAAAATTGAAGAAATTGAATTTATGGACACAGAAGGCTTAAAGCAACAATTGAATAAAGCGAATGCAAAATAAAAACCGTTGATCCAGCTATGGATCAACGGTTTTTACTTAGGTATATCGGATTTTGCGCTCCATGCGGACGCTTTCCGCGGACGAAGCGCTGAGCCTCCTCGTCGCAAGCTCCTGCGGGGTCTCATCACTCCGTTCTTCCGCAGGAGTCGCCGCATTGCGCTCCGAATCTTTGAGAGATTGCTTACGAAAAGTGAATTCGTTGCTTACTCTCTTCAATTAGAGCTACATGCTGACAACCGGTCTGGCCACGAAGACTCCTGTGGGACAGCGAAGGCTGAAGACCCCGCAGGAAACGAGGTTTGAAGAACCTCGTTTGCGACGAAGCTAGCGCAGCGATGCAGGAGCAACTCTTTTTTCAGTGACGAGGAGGCTGAAGCTGAGCCCACGGAAAGCGAAGTGGCCAGAACGGTTGGGGATACACAGTTATTTATTTTGATTAGACTTTGCCATTATTCGATTACCAGTCAATTGTTTCTGGATAATTCTCTTTATAGCGCAGTTCGGAAACGTGCACTTGCAGGCCTTCCGCCAAATCGATGAAATCGGAGCGGAAATCATAATAGAGTGAATCGAGTTCGCAAATGCGTTTTGCCATGATGCTGATGTTTTCTGGACGCCTTTCAGGTGGCAGCCGAAGGAAATGGATATTCAAGCGATCAATGTACTGAATTAAATAATTCTGGTATTTCGTTTTTGCGAACAATCCATGGGGGTCGATGTACTTCCGGAGCTGGCGGTAACGGTTAGGGCTCAGTGTTTCCTCCAAGCAGCTGGCGACGGCGCTTTGGAATTTGCGGACAGCCGCTGCCCATGGATCCCAGCTGTGGACTCTTGCACCGTCCATATAATGGAAGATGAAATCGTTGAGGGCAAATGATGCGAAAAGAACCTCTGGCCATAGCGCTTCAAATTTCAAATACACGTTATTGTCTGTGTGTTCCACCGGTAGCCAAAGATCGTTCCGCGCGCTAAAGCCGTTCGGTACAGCCTCGAAGCCACGGTTGCCGAGCTGTGCTTGCCGCAGCTCATTGAACAGCCCTAGAATCCGGCGGCGCGGCTGTCCGTAGCCATCGTCTTCCTCATGACTTCGTGTAATACGGTGCACTGCCTCATACAGCTCATCAAAATCGGAATAGTCGCCAGAAATATGGACACCGGCATAATTTGGCGTGTGCCGGATTCGGATCATCGGTAACCACCCTTTCCAGTTTTAATTGAAAAATAATGAATTCTCTTTGCTATAAGGATAATACAGATGGGTAATTAAGGGTATAGAATATAAGTTATTTGACTTGTCAGAATTTTTTATAGACAATAAGTCTAATAACGAGCATACTATTTTCACGCCGCTTATCTACTAAGCGTTAAAAGAAGGTCCAAAAGCATAGAATCTGAAGTTGAATTGAAGGGAGTTGGCCAGTGGGAATGAAACCGTTTCTAGTATTTGTATGGGCTGCGGTAATCATTGTCGCAACCTGCAATAATGACGCACACGCTTTTCTATTTGATCGGATTGTCGGTTTCAGTTTTAACACGTCCCCGAATCTGGCCGATCTCCTGATCATCAACGACATAGATTTCTCAGACAGCTTCTACACGATCCAAAAAACAGGTCATTTCCTGTCTTTTGCGTTATTGTATGTGCTGCTGTTCAGCTGGCTGAAAAAGCATCTGCCAGCAGTGGTTATCGCTGTGGGATTCGCGGTATTAACGGAAATCCTGCAATTGTATTTTGAGCGGGACGGACGGCTTTTCGATGCCTTTATCGACACATTGGGCATTTTTCTGGCATTCGTCCTCATTAATATCGTGATAAGTTTCAAACGTGATGCTGCAGAAGACACATCTTATTAAGCAATTTGATAGAATGGAGTATAAGGCATAAAGGTTTCTGTTCACTTGGATTAAAGTAAATAAGATTTATCGAGTGCATACCCTTTACTAGCGAAGGTGTGCCCATGGGCTAGGCGTCCTTTGCCTGGCTTATTGCGCCATACGGGCAAAAAGCGTCTGTATTGATGAATAGCCAGCAACCCTATTAGTAAAACCAATAGCAAATTCCATACCATTAGAGGAGGTTCCGAAGTGAAAAAGAAAGTGACGAAAGCGATTATTCCCGCAGCGGGACTGGGTACACGATTTCTGCCTGCCACGAAAGCGATGCCGAAAGAAATGCTGCCGATATTGAATAAGCCGACCATCCAATATATTGTCGAGGAAGCGATCGAATCGGGGATCGAAGACATCATTATTGTTACAGGCAAAGGGAAAAGAGCGATTGAAGACCATTTCGACAATAACTTCGAACTTGAGGACAATTTGCTGAAACGCGAAAAATACGAGCTATTGGAACAAGTTCGCGATTCCTCAAAAGTGGAAATCCATTATATCCGCCAAAAAGAACCGAAAGGCTTGGGCCATGCAATTTGGTGTGCGCGCAAGTTTATCGGCAATGAGCCTTTCGGCGTTCTGCTGGGGGATGACATCATCCAATCTGAAACACCTGCTCTTCAGCAGTTAATGGCTCAGTACGAAACCAATCAATCTTCAGTAATCGGCGTCCAGCAAGTCGGGATGTCTGAAACCCACCGTTACGGCATTATCGATCCTGGTGAAGCGGATGGCCGCCTTTTTAAAGTCGAAAACTTTGTGGAAAAACCGATGCCCGGAACGGCTCCTTCTGATTTAGCGATTTTAGGGCGCTATGTCCTGACACCGGAAATCTTTCAGTTTCTGGGCCAGCATAAAATTGGGGCGGGCGGAGAAATCCAGTTGACAGACGCCATTCAGCTTTTGAACCAGCATCAAAAGGTGTTTGCCTATAATTTCGAAGGAAAGCGCTATGATGTCGGTGAGATGGTCGGTTTTATCCGGACCACGATGGAGTTCGCCTTGAAAAATGATGAATACGGCGAGGAAGTCGCTGGCATCATGGCAGCTTTGCTGGCTGAACGCAAACGGGCAATCGAGTTGAAATTTTAAAATAAGTGCCGGCCGATTCGTTATTCGAATCAGTCGGCGCTTTTTTGTCTATCTGAAGAAATAGAGAGAGAAAGTTATTGGAAATATTAAAAATTCAGATAATTATTTGACTTGTTTAAATTGGACTGCTATCTTAGTTATAAATACCCTGTGTTTTATTGTGCGGAAAGTAATGTGAGATTTTGAGTTCTAGGCAATCAGTCTGACTTATGGGGTCAGGTGATGGCTCTATAGGAAAGGTGGGATTCGATTTGGTTGATGGCAAAAAGAAGATTCTGATCCTCGGTGGAACGCGCCATATGATTGATGTTGTTAAAACGGCTAAAGCGATGGGGTTCTATACGATTGTCGCAGACAATGTTGCGGGATCTCCGGCTAAGGACCATGCGGCTAAGTTTTTTGATGAAAGCACAGCTGACATTCAAAAGATGGCGGAAATCGTGCGTGCAGAAAAGGTAGACGGAATTTTTACGGCTTTTGAGGATATCAATACGTGGAATGCGGAAAAATTGGCGCGTGAGACAGGATTACCATTTTACGCTACCGAGGAACAATTGGAAGTCTCTTCAAATAAAAATAAATTCAAGGAATTCTGCCGGCGCTATGATGTTCCGGTCATTCCGGAATATACTGCAGGTAAAACACTCGATGATGAAGTGATCCAGAACATGAAGTTTCCTGTCATCGTGAAACCCGTGGACAGCTATGCCAGCAAAGGCATTACCGTTTGCCACAATTCAACAGAAGTGAAGGACGGTTTTGAGAAGGCGCTCGGCTTTTCAAAATCTGGCAAGGCCATTGTGGAGCCGTTCATCGATAATGCTTATGGCGTCCAGATGTTCTACGCCGTCCGCAACGGCGAAATCGTATTGAATGGCACGACTGACCGCTATGTCCATAAGCAATCGAAAGAGCATCCGCCGCTGCCGATAGCGATGACATTCCCCTCAAAACACCAGCAAGATTATATCGACAATGTGGATCCGAATGTCCGAAACCTGATCAGCGGAATGGGAATTGAAAATGGCTTGGTGTTCATCCAGTCGCTATACGAAGACGGTTCATTCTACATTTACGAAATGGGCTTCCGGTTCAGCGGTGAACAGCATTATAAAATCATCGAGAAGCAGACAGGCATCAATTTGCTGGAAATGATGCTCGAGTTCGCAGTGGGGGAAGATATCGGGAAATACGATTTTGGGGCATTCGACTATGGATATATGCCAAAACCTTCGTGCAACCTGCCGATTCTCCTCGACAATGGGACCATTGCGAAAATCAGCGGGATGGATGAGATCAATCTCATGGAAGAAGTCGTTTCCTATTGCCTCAACCACGAAGTAGGAGATGTGATTGCGGCGAACGGTTCGTATGCGCAGATGTTCGGCAGGTTCAACCTGGTCGCAGCTTCAGAAGAGGCATTACACAAAGCGGTTGAAAAACTATATAAGCTGCTGAAAATCGAGTCCCGCGAAGGGGCGGATATGGTGCTGGCGAAACATGAACCAGCTAAAGCAAAGGTCCAATAAATAAATCCGTGAATTTCAAAAGGCAGAAGCGATAATTTCGCTTCTGCCTTTTTCGTTTCCGAATTATCCCCGATAAAGCGGGAAATGTTCCGGATTCTCAATTATTCCTCTGCTTAAATTATAATCCACCAGAAGGTTGTAAATTGTTTCGTTGCGGACTTTTTTGCCTGTCAGGATGTCGAGCGGCTCGGTTTTCGTGAACCCGCGCTTGAAGCGGTAAAGCACATCGCTTGTTGCTCCGCCGAGGTGCAATTGTTTTTTGCCGTTCTCGACGCCCCATCGGCAGCCTTCGTTCAGTACGAGGCTGTTGCCGGCGACGTTGAAGAATTCAGGGTCATTCGCAGACAGATGGTAATGGAGGAAATCGCCATGGTGTAAATACATCGCCGCTGAAATGTATTGGCCCTCGTATTTCGCGTAGATGATAAATTGTTTGCCTTCCAGCAACGAAAAAGATTCCGCCAATAGCTCTTTTGAGAACCGGTAATGATTCGGGATGTTATTCCTTTTCGCCATGATTTCATAGAGTCGATGGAACTCATCAATCGTCGCACCCGTATAATCATACTCGATTTCGACATTGTTTTTTAATGCCCGGCGGACTTGTTGGCGGGTGCTGGATTTGAATTCTTCCAGAAAATAATCCCCTACGCTCAAGTCGATATACATCGTTATTCCCCGGTTGTCGATGCTGTAGATTTCCTTGAAATCTTCGGCATTCTTCACCCAGGAATTGAACCGGACATATTCCGAAACAATATTATTGGCGATGCAGTATTTTTGGAATTCTGCATCAAATGCCGCTGCCAGTTCTTTTCTTCTGCCTGCCGCGCAACTGATGATCACCGGGCCGCTTTGGCCAAAAGGTGTGATTGTGTCGTAGTAATTCACGTCGCCTAAAGCGATCGGAATCGGCCGAACGACAAACTGGTAATAGATATGTCCATAGCCGGTCGCGAATTCGAACACTTTGCTCTCCCCAAGGTCCTGTGTTGCATAGGCTTTGCCCCATTCTGGCAAGAAAAAAATATCAGACAATAATGTTGTCAGCATAACCGCCATTTCGTGCTTCCTCCTTTAGGTAATTGCAAATGAAATTCGGGGTGTTTTATTTAAATCTAAACTAATGATAATAATGCTTGGTTAAAACTAGGTTAAATGAATCAGGGTTATTAAATAGGAAGAATAACACATGATGGGAATGGAAGCTGAAAGAAGTTCTTTGAAAAAGAGTTGATATACCTAACGAAGAAGGTAATTTCATCAGGTATTTAAAAATTCAGAATAGTCCATTGACAATGTGTGAATGAACTGATAACTTGGTAGTTAATAGGTAAATGGTTTCTAGAACATCCAGTTTTTAGTTGGTTCATAGCAGGTATTTGCTCTTTATGTCCGACAATGGTTGAAAATCGGTAAACACACGCACGGTGCAACAGGGGTGATTAGCGATTGCTGCTCATTTACAAAACATGCTGGGAGATGTTATGGATGAAAACGGCTAAACAGAGAAAAGTGCTAATACTTGGCGGCATTACTCATATGATCGATGTTGTGAAAACCGCTAAGAAAATGGGGATGTATGCTATTGTAACGGATAATAATGTCGGATCTCCCGCTAAGAAATTTGCGGATAAAGCTTATGACATCAGTACATCGGATGCCGCAAAGCTGGCGAAAATCGCGAACGATGAAGAAATTGACGGGGTTTTTACCGCGTTTGATGACATCAATACGTGGAACGCCCTGAAATTATGCAAAAAACTGAATTTGCCGTTTTATGCGTCCAATGAGCAATTGGCGATTACATCGAACAAAGACAAATTCAAAGAATTCTGCCGCACCTTCAACGTGCCGGTCATTGAAGAATACAGCAGCGAAGAAAATATTTGGAAAAACATCGAATTTCCCGTCATCGTCAAACCGGTGGACAGCTATGCAAGCCAGGGAATCTCGGTATGCTACGACCAGCATGAACTCGAAGACGCGTATTTGAAAGCTGAGCACCGTTCAAAAAGCGGCAAGGTCATAGTCGAGCGCTTTATCGATAGTACCCATGGCGTCGAAATGTATTACACCGTCCAGGAGGGTCACGTCATATTGACCGCGGTAACCGATCGCTACGTTTATAAAGCGACAAAGGAACATCCGCCGCTGCCGATTGCGACGCTGTTTCCATCCAAGCACATGGAGCGCTACATTGAAACAGTGGACCAGCGAATCCGCAAGATGATCGAAGGGCTGAAAATCGATAACGGGTTGGTGTTTATCCAATCGCTTTACGACGATGGCGATTTTTATATTTATGAGATGGGTTTCCGGCTGAGTGGCGAACAGCATTATCAGGTCATCGAAAAACAGACGGGTGTCAGTTTGTTGGAAATGATGCTCGATTTGTCGGTGGGCAAAGAAACGGCCAACTACAGCCTGAAGGAATACGATGGCGGTTTCATGCCTTTTCCATCCTGCAACTTGTCGATTTTGCTCGGAGCGGGGACGATTGCTGAAATCCGGGGCGTTGATGAGATCCTGGAACTTCCGGAAGTCATCTCTTTTGTGTCTTCGCGGCATGTTGGAGACGACATCGAAATGACCGGTTCTTATGCACAAATGTTCGGGCGCTTCAATATCGTTGCCCAAACCACAGAAGACCTTGATCGAGTTATCAATAAAATCAATAAAACGCTTCAAGTGATATCGAGCGATAACCGCGAAATGATCCTTGCCCGATATGAACCGTATATAGCAGAAATGGGGACAGCGTGATGATGGATATTTTTTTCGAACCGGATTATGGAAGATTATACGAGGAAATCGAGGGTGGGGTTTGCGAAGCTTATCAGTTTTCGCATCCGCTCGGCTCGGTCACGCACCTTTTTATAAAGCGGCAAACCCCGATTCTTGTGGAAGGGAAAAAATACTACGACATCGTCACTCCTTACGGTTATGGCGGCCCGCTGATCACATGCAGCGCAGATGGCGATAAAGCCGAATTGGTCTGCGCATTCAAAGACGCGTTCCAGCAATACTGCGATGCTAACCAGATCGTGGGCGAATTCGTCCGTTTCCATCCGGTCCTCGGCAATGCTGAAGACTTCAAAGAATGCTACGATGTTGAGTTTATGCGGAAAACAGTCGGTACCAATTTAAAGGATTTCGACGATCCGGTCCAGGAAGAATTCTCGAAATCGACGCGCAAGGCCATCCGCCATGCGCTGCGCTTAGGAATCGAGACCCGCATTACCGTCAATCCGGAAAATCTCGATAAATTTGCCGAACTTTATCATATCAATATGGAACGTGTGCACGCCGACATGTTCTATTATTTCGACAAGGCTTATTTCGACCGCATCTTGCAGTATTTTGGCAAACATGTCGTACTGGTGGAGGCACTGTTTGAAGGCGAAGTCATTGGGGCGGAAATGCATTTCATCTATAATAATCTAATCCATACGCATTTGTCCGGCACATTGGAAGGCTACCACCATTTATCGCCCGTCTACGTGATGACGTATGCGATCGCCTTATGGGGCAAGGAGAATGGCATGGAGCTGATCCATGCGGGCGGCGGTTTCACCAACGAACCGGACGATAGTTTGCTGCTCTTTAAAAAGAAATTCGGCAAGAACACGGAATTCGATTTTCATGTCGGCCGCAAGGTATGGAATGAGGGGGTCTATGCGGAGTTGTGCGCAGCATCCGGTGCCGCGAAAGAAGAACAATTCTTTCCAGCATACCGTGCGAAAGGCACCTGGAACGTCAGCCGGGTATAAATCAGCTGAATTGATAGAGGCTGCCTTTTTTGTGGTAACAAAATTGTTGTTTATTCTAGTAGATAAAATGCGAGGATGCTATATTGTGTTATATTATCGTTGAAGATTGTCTTTGATTTATTTAGATACAAAGTACAAAGGATTCCATGCCTTTCGTGCCTCGTGGTGTATAGGCTACCTATATCTTCATGGTACTGGTTGCGCTTGAATTGCTGGCCTATTCGCTGAAAGATAAAGAGGCTGCATTGCTGAAAGTGACGAAACCCCTTATGGTCGTGGCTCTTTCAGCTGTTTTAATTTATATCTATATCTTCGGTATGAATTGCGCTGCTAGCTGTGATAGGCTCAAACAGTTGGAACAAGATGTAAATGCAGGCGCACAAGTGATTGAGATGAAAGAATTGTCATTTTCTCAATTCCATTGGATGTTTTCACCAAAACCGGGAACATAGTAAAACATTTAAAATGTTTTACTATGTTCCCGAGGATATAGAACTGAAAATAGTACCTTACTGCGAATAAATGAAATGAATGATAAATGGAGGGTTTTATGAAAAAGCTATCGGTGATTATCCCTTGCTATAATGAAAGTGATCCTTTGTTCGATACCCATAGGGAAGTGAAAACCGTACTCGAAAATTACGAGCTGCGGAAAATATACGATTACGAAATGATTTTTGTCGACGATGGCAGTTCAGATGATACATTACAAATCATCAAGGAACTGGCATCCCTGGATAGCCATGTGAAGTATATATCATTCACTCGCAATTTCGGGAAAGAGGCAGGAATGCTCGCTGGGTTGTCCCATGCGCAAGGCGGCGTAGTCATCATCATCGACGCCGATCTCCAGCATCCGCCGCATCTGATTCTGGAAATGGTTCGTTATTATGAAGAAGAGGGATATGACCAGGTCATTGCCAGACGTTCCCGGAAAGGGGAGAGGTTTGTACGCAAGTTGGCCACCAAATTTTATTACGGTATCATCAATAAAGTGATGGAAGTGGAGCTTGGCGACGGCATTGGCGACTTTCGCCTCTTAAGCCGAAGAGCTGTCGATGCGCTGTTGTCGATGCCTGAATACAACCGTTTTTCAAAAGGCTTGTTTTCATGGATCGGCTTCGAGAAGAAAATCATTGAATACGAAAACCAGGAACGGACTGCAGGAGAAAGCAAATGGGGGTTTTTCAGCCTGCTGAACTATGCCATTGACGGGCTGATTTCGTTTAACAGCAAGCCGCTTCGCTTTTTCATCTACCTGGGTATGGCCATAACATTTTTGAACTTTTTCTACATCGGCTTTTCGTTCGTCAACATCCTGATGTTCGGCATTGAAATGCCAGGGTATTTTACATTAATCTCTGCAATCCTGCTATTGAGCGGTATCCAGTTGATCTCCATCGGTGTGGTCGGAGAGTACGTAGGACGGATTTTCTATGAAGTCAAACGGCGCCCGAATTTCATCATCGATAAATCAAATATCGAGTCAGGAGAAAGACATGAATAATAACGAATCGTTAAATCAAGATAAAGGTGAAGCCGGCGGGCTTATGGCTCTTATCAAAAAACACCAGTCGTTTTTAAGGTTTGTAATTGTGGGCTTTATCAACACAGCTAATTATTACATCCTTTATCTATTGTTGTTGGCGACAGGCTTGCCTTATATCATAAGCCATTCCCTCGCATTCGGCATAAGCATGATCGGCTCGTTTTACCTGAATTGCTATTTCACTTATACAACTAAGCCGACTTTGAAAAAGTTCCTGCAGTTCCCGATGACCTATATCGTCAACTACAGCGTCACAACAGTATCACTGTTCGTGCTTGTCGACTTGCTGGACATGAACCTTTTTGTCGCACCAATTATCGCGGCAATTTTGCCAATCCCATTCACCTATCTCGTTTCGAAATGGATTCTTGATAAATAGTTCTTGAGGTTATGAGTGAGGTTGGTTCCGATATTCCGCAAAATAGCCTCTCTTACCGTGCGAAAGGCACCTGAAAAGTCAGTTAACTATAAAATCGGGTTAGTATTAGTGATCGAGGCAGCTGGGCAACCGGCTGTCTTTTTTATGGGGAGAAAATGAATTTTAACTGAAAATATTAGTTCATAAAAAATTATGATAAATGGAGTAATCCAACTTGAAACTCTTTAGCTTCGAGTTGCGTCATTAAGTAGGTATTCATTCTTCAGGAAGTTTTATCTCTGATTTTAAAACAACAAAACTCTTTTAGCATTAGCATTTCTGTTTTTAAAAACTGTTTAAATTCCATCTAATAATTATAAGGTAGAGCAAAATATGGTAAAATGGTATGTAATGCACAGCAAGCAATTTGCAAGTAACCAATTAAAGATTATCTTCGATATTTTAATAGATAATAATTCGTTTTAATAAGAAAAACTTTCTAAAAAAATGTGAATGAGGGATGACTGTGGCAATTTTAGTAACTGGTGGGGCAGGCTTCATCGGCAGCCATGCGGCCGTTGAATTATTGAAAAACGGATACGATATTGTAGTAGTGGATAATTTGTCTAATAGCCAAATGGAATCGATTGAACGGGTTAAGGAATTGACTGGAAAAGATTTTCCGTTTTATAAAACTGATTTATTGGAACTCGAGGAGCTGGAAGGGATTTTCAGCCGCCACCAAATTCAATCGGTTATGCATTTCGCCGGATTGAAAGCAGTGGGGGAATCTGTAGCAATGCCGCTTGCGTATTACCATAACAACATTACGGGGACATTGAATCTGTGTGCAGCCATGAATAAATACGGTGTCAAAAACTTAGTTTTCAGTTCGTCTGCAACAGTATACGGAAATCCAGTTCGTGTGCCGATTGACGAATCTTTCCCATTGTCAGCGACCAATCCCTATGGCAGAACAAAATTGATGATAGAAGAAATCTTGATGGATCTTCATGTTTCAGATCCATCATGGAGAATTGCGATTCTCCGCTATTTCAATCCGATTGGCGCGCATGAAAGCGGCCGGATCGGTGAAAATCCACAAGGCATTCCAAATAACCTGATGCCATATATCACGCAAGTAGCTGTTGGCAAACGTGAGCAGCTCCAAGTATTCGGAAACGACTACGAAACTCATGATGGCACAGGGGTCCGTGACTATATCCATGTTGTCGATTTGGTAAAAGGACATTTAAAAGCCCTCGAGTATTTGGAAAAGCACGAAGGTGTGGAAATGTTCAACCTCGGTACAGGCACAGGCTATAGCGTACTGGATTTGGTCAATAGTTTCAGCGACGCTACTTCAAAAGAAATTCCTTACAAAGTTATCGACCGCCGTCCTGGAGATATCGGGGTGTGCTATGCCAATCCTGAAAAAGCAAAAACGGTTCTTGGATGGAAAGCAGAAAAGAATCTAAAAGAAATGTGCGAAGACTCGTGGAAATGGCAATCTGAAAACCCAAATGGCTTTCAATGAGATAGTTGCTTTCCGGCTTGGTTCAAAGGAGAACGCTTATGTTTGATATATATAAAGAAATGTGGAATCGGCGAGATATGATCCACTCTCTTTCCTTGCAAGAAATAAAAAGAGAATATGCAGGTACACTTTTTGGATTTGCATGGGGACTAGTCAATCCGCTTATGCGGATTGCTGTTTTTTGGTTCGTATTCAGCATCGGTGCACGAGCAGGCGGTCCGGTCGACGGAGCGCCCTATTTTGCTTGGCTTGCGATCGGAATGATCGCGTGGTTTCTATTGAACGATGGTTTCCGGCTGACTCAAAAATCATTCCGCAGTAAAAGGTCGATCATAAAGAATACGCCTTTTCCCATTGCGATTTTGCCTGCGGTTCAAGTTCTTTACTCGTATTACATTCATCTGATATTGCTCGCCGTTATGTATGTCGGGATGGCAATAGCGCTGAAGGAAGTATCAATATTCAACTTGCAGATACTTTATTACGATTTTGCCGCACTTATGCTGCTGCTGGGGATTGGCTCAATTACCGCTCCGCTTGTAGCAGTCAGCAAGGATTTCGGGCGTTTTCTGGACACGATTCTTGTTTTCTTGTTTTGGATGACGCCAATATTCTGGTCGGCTGATAATTTAGGGGATATAGGAATCCTGGAAAATGTCATCAAACTAAATCCATTCCATTACATTGTCCAAGGCTATAGAGACTCATTTTTCTATGAAGTCGGATTCTGGGAACAACCGATTTATACATTGTATTTCTGGTTATTGGTATTGGTATTCTTCTTGCTGGGCAATTACCTGCATAAACGATTGAAACCAGTATTCCTTGATACGCTATAAAACATCATTCGAGAAAGGAGGATAAAAATGGACGTTGCTGTCAGTGTCAAAGACCTCACGAAAAAGTACAGTTTGTACAAGGATCCATGGGGGCCAATCAAAGAAGTTTTTACAAAGAAAAAATTCCATAAAGACTTTTATGCCCTTCAAGACGTCTCAATCGACTTTCCAAAAGGCGAGTCGATCGGCATTTTGGGTAAAAACGGATCCGGCAAGTCTACGTTGTTGAAAGTCATAACTGGCATCGCAGAACCTACAAGCGGCACCGTGGATGTCCACGGATCGATTGTCTTTCTAGATGTCAGTTCTGGCATCGATTCAGAACTTAGCGGCTATGACAATATTTTCATGAAGGGCATCTTGCTTGGCTATACCAAAGAACAGATGATGGAAAAAGTGGATGACATCATTGGATTTTCCGAACTGGGCGAATTTATAGAGCAACCAGTGAAAAACTATTCAGCAGGGATGAAGTCAAAACTCGGCTTTGCCATATCAGTCAATGTCGATCCAGATATCCTTATTGTCGATGAAGCTCTAGCGGTAGGGGATTCCCTGTTCCGTGCAAAATGCATGAACAAGATGAATGAATTCAAAGAACAGGGAAAAACGATCATTTTCGTTAGCCATGACAATAATGCAGTAGAATCATTTTGTTCTAAAGCAGCGTGGGTTCATCAAGGGAAATTGATCACATATGGAGATTCGAAATTTGTTGGCTCACTTTACAACGATTTCATGAGCGGCAGAAAAACGATCGAGTCTGTGCGTGCTGAAATTGAATACAAACATTCGATCGAAAAGCTTGTTTTCGGCTCCGATCATGAAGGGTTTGCATTCGAAATAAGCGGCTATCTCCATGACCATAATCACAAGGATGTTCATGCAGAATTTGATTTGGTGGTCCGTGATAATCGGACGGGCGAAACAGCTGTAAAAGCTATGTCTAAGGCTGAAAGTGGATTTTCAGTCCAAATGACTGAGAAAGAATTTCCGTTGTTCTTTAAACCCGGAAAATTTAGTTTCCTGGCGCGTTACCGTGCTCAAACAGGTGAAACGGCTGAGTTTACTCTATGGTCTGGAAAAGCTGAAATTGAAGAGCGCGAACAAACAGCCCAAAAACATTTCCTATACAAATTTGCACCGAACAAGAACGCTTTGGAATTGAGTATAGAAAATGTGGAAAAAGTGGAGCAGCAAGTCAATAAAATCTGGTTCGATGATAAATTCGCCTATATTGAAGGCGTCGCTTTTGTGCGGGGTTATGAAACAAAAACAGCCGATTCAGTGGCAATGGAATTTCATTTAACGAATCTCGCTTCGTTCCAGCGGAAAGTTTACCAGGCAGAAATTGGTGAAACTGAGGAAATTACAGAAAATCCGGTTTATAATCCCCAAGGGAAAGTATATAATTTTTCGAGTTTTAAAGTGGCCATCGATCTCGAAGAACTTGAAAATGGATTGTATGAGAGCCATTTGATTTATGAGATGAAGCAGGCACCCCAAAACAAGATGACTATTTTAGTATGGGCATCCAAACATCAGGAATATCCTTCTGAACTTTATTCAATCGACAATAAAACAATTGAAATCAAAACATCTACGAAGTACCTCCAACTGGAGAAAAAGGATAAGAACTAATAATTATCACGTCAGAATAATGGCTGGATAATATTCGAGGAGTAATTGCATGCAAAGCAGGAATATCGTTTTTCTAATAAATGAATACAATAATCATGGCGGTGCACAACGGGTTGCCTCCATTTTGACTGAAGACTTCAGGGCAGATGGGCATAATGTATCGATTTTAAGCATTAATGAGCAAAAAAATGTACCGAGTTATTTTTCATCGGATGTACCTGTAAAAGTCCTGCATCAGGACGGCTACCGTGCACCGTTGCCAATCGAAATTTCATCAAACTTAAAAGCTTTCCGGGTCAAGAAGGTCGCAAAAGAATTGAACCGGCGCCGTTTACTGAAGAAAAAACGGGACGAAGTCGTGCGTTTTTTCGAAGCTTATGGCGAAGAGGAAGTCTTTGTAATTACAATACAGGTATACGGTATGCAATGGATTCGCCCACTCCTCTACAAACCCAATATAAAAATAATCGGCCAAAGCCATGAGAGCGTCGAAGCATCAAAAGGCTCACACAGGTATAAACGCATATTAAGCCATTATCGCCAAGTGTCGAAGTTTTTGTTGTTGACTGAAAAAGACGCTGATTACTTCCAGAATCTTGGCTTTACGAACACAGGCGTTATGCACAATCCCTCGCCATTCCGCCAATACAATGAGCCCGACCTTTTATACAGCAATAAAAAGATCATTTCTTCAGGAAGACTTATAGAGGATAAAGGCTTTGACGTATTAATTGAAGCCTTCAGCGTAGCAGCAAATGACATTCCTGGCTGGACTCTCCATATTTACGGAGATGGGCCTGCAGAAAAATCACTCAAAAATCTTGTGCGGGTATTCGGTATGGAAGACCGCATTTTCCTTGAAGGCCAGACAGAAGATATCCAATCTGCACTATCGGCTTCCAGCATCTTCGCCTTATCTTCGAAAGCGGAAGGATTGCCAATGTCGCTGATTGAAGCCCAATCCTGTGGATTGCCTTGTATTTCAACGGATTGCGCACCAGGGATCCGGGAAATTGTAACTGAATACGAAGACGGCTATATTATTCCGGTCGGAGATGTGCCGCTTTTAGCGCGCCAGATAAAACATCTTGCAAGTAGCCCGGAAATATTTAAAGAATTTAGCGAGAATGCTTATTCGAATGGCTTGAAGTTCGAAAAGGACATGATCAAAAATCAATGGTATGAGCTTTTTGAAGAATTGGGAGGTCAGTAAAATGGTCCGCAGCTTAAATAACATTAAACGGCCAAAACTCTCAGTAGTTGTCATCGCCTTTAACAATGAATTATATATAGAAGAAGCATTGGATTCGATCAAAGAGCAAACATTCCAAGACTTTGAAGTAGTAATTGTAAATGATTTCTCTACCGACCGGACTGGGGAATTGATTGACCAATACGTTTTGGATAAACCGAAGTTTAAAGCCATCCATCTTTCCGAAAATAGCGGAGGCTGCAGCACGCCCCGTAATACAGGGATTGAAAACACTACCGGTGAATATATCATGTTCTTAGATGGTGATGATTGGTATACAGTGACTGCTTGTGAAAAAATGGTTGAGGCGATTGAAAGAACAAAGTCTGATTTCGTAGCAGGCCAAGCTATACGTACTAATAATTATGAAATTTGGTATTATAACCAAATCTACTCTAAAGAACGCATCAATATTAACATCCGGGAATTTACTATGTTGTTATTCGACAGTATGTCGACTAACAAGATTTACAATAGGAATTTTCTTGATAAACATCATTTGCGGTTTCCAGAAGGCATCCATTATGAAGACGTGCTGTTTACAGGCCAGGCTTACTTTTTAGCCGATTCTGTAAGCATTATCCCAGAGCCGATCTATTATTGGCGTGTAGTGGAAAATGCAGCAGTCAAGTCAATCTCGAACCGTCGTTTTGAATTCGAAAACTTCGAAAACAGAATTATTTCCCACCGGTATTATGATCATTTCCTGAAAGAAATAGGGGCACAGCAATACCAAGGATTTAAGAACAATCGGTTTTTGAGGCACGATTTGAAGCTGTATACCAACGATTATTTATTATTCGATGAAGATTACAAAGCCAGGTTCCAAGCACTTATTCATGAATACCTACATGAAGTTATGGATGAGTATGCTTTTATACGCTTGAATGAACGCGATCGCATTCTTTATTATTTGCTGTATATTGGAGATAAAGAGGCGTTTGATGATTACATTTCGTATATCAATGGATTGCCGACAAAAAGTAATCGGGTCTACAACAAAGGGAATTCTTATTATTTTGCCGCAACTGTGCCCGGGAAAAATGATGAAAAGTTCTTAGCGATTCAACGGCCAGAAATTCAATATATGATTTCCGATATCCATTTGGATAATGAACAATTTTCTTTTAAAGCTGAAGTAGAGGTCAATTCCATCGACCTTTCAGAAATCACTGCTTATTGGATGCTGCGAAATAGGCAAACAGGAGCTCTTCTGGCTTCAGAAGAACCGTTGAAGGGAACAGTCCATTTCAATGTGAAAGAAATGACTGCTGGAAACTACTATCTTTCACTTTATGTTAAACATAGAGGGAATCTTCATCGAGAACTTGTAAAGAATACACATATAGCCGAACTGCCGAACATTGAAGTGAGAGAAGGTGACTTGGCGAAAGGTATTTTTGTCAATCAGAAGAATTCTTTCTCAATCCGGGTAATTCCGACTAAAACTGTTGATATTGTAAAGTGGAAAATGTCGCAAAGCAGCATTGTCCAATCCAAGAAGAAACAGACTGGACGATCCGGCTATCAAAAGCTGATTGAAAAGTTAATACCCAAACTTCCTGTCCGCCCGAAATGGGTACTGTTTGAAAGCCATATGGGCAAACAATACAGTGACAGCCCGAAATACCTTTATGAGCAATTGGTAGACAGCGGCCAAAATTTCAAATACATCTGGTCTTTCCAAAATCCGGATAACGTTGAAGTGCCGGGACCTGCTATCAAAGTGAAACGCAACAGCCTGAAACACTTCTATTATTTGAATCGAGCGAAATTCTGGGTCGATAATCAAGGCATGGCCCGTTTAGCGAACAAAAAAGACAAACAGGTGTACGTGCAGACATGGCACGGAACTCCTTTGAAAAAGATGGGTTACGATCAAAAGAAAACACCAAATAAGAACGAATTGGCCGGCTTGAAACTGCAGACGGATGCATGGGATTATTTGATCTCTCCTAATCGTTATACGAGCGATATCCTGCGCAGAGGGTTCCGTTATGCGGGTGAGATTTTGGAAACCGGTTATCCGAGAAACGATATCTTAGTCAAGAAGCCGGAAAATATCATGCAAAAAGTCCAGCAGCATTTCGGAATTACGGAAGGGCAAAAAGTTGTGCTTTTCGCTCCGACATTCCGTGATTGGGATCCGAACTCGTTTGAAAAAGTCTTAGATGATGTCCAAGCCCTGAGCAAGGAAACCGACAGCAATACAATTGTCCTATTGCGCCTGCATTATCTTTTGTCTGAGGCAATTTCCCAATTGGAACTTCCATCTAACATCATTAATGCTTCAACATATCAAGATATTCAAGAGCTGTATTTAGTATCTGATGTCTTGATTACAGATTATTCTTCCGTGATGTTCGATTACGCCCTTTTGAAACGGCCAATCATTTTGTATTGCTATGACTTGGAAGAGTACATCACAAGACGCGGCATGTATTTTGATTTTGCTGATAAAGCGCCTGGTCCAGTTTGCGAAACGATGAGTGAAGTAGTACATTATTTAAACCATCCATCCGAATTGGATCAATTTAATGGATCATTAGAAAATTTTGTCGCAGAATTCGGCAGCATTGAAGATGGCCATGCTGCGGCCCGTGTTGTAGAAAAAGTATTTGGTCTTAAATAAAATGGAAAAAGAGTTGCTGAAACGGCAACTCTTTTTATTTCTATAAAAGAATGGGAGGTAAGCAGAATGGCTGAACTTGTTTCAATTGTAATACCAGTCTACAATGCGATTCCTTATTTGAATGAATGTCTTGCATCGGTCAAGTCACAAACCTTCTCTAATTACGAAGTGATTATGGTAAATGATGGTTCGACGGATGATAGTGAAGAAATCCTTAACGCTTACGCCCATAGGGATTCCCGATTCAAAGTTTATAATCAGGAAAACCATGGACTAGGTTACACTCGAAATCGGGGGATCTCCCTAAGCCAAGGAAAATATCTCTTTTTCTTGGATGCCGACGATTCTATTCCTCCAAAAGCGATTGAGTCTCTTTTTAAAGCTGCTGATAAGACCCATGCAGATTACGCTGTAGGGAAAGTGGTCCGTTTTAATGAGAATCGAAAATACATTCCAATACGCCACCTCGAATTTAATTTGTATCGTGATTCAGGATCAACTACACTTTCCACACATCCGGAAATGCTGCAGGATAGCATAGCTTGCAACAAATTATGGAGAAAATCCTTGATTGTTGAAAATGGTTTAGCATTTAAAGAAGGGAAATATTATGAGGATCTAAATTTGACGATGAAGGCCGCTGTTTTGGCGAAAAAAATTGAAGTGATCAACGAAGTTGTCTATCATTGGCGAGTTAGGGACGATGAGGATACACCTTCTATTACACAGCAACAAATGAAACTGGATAATACGCTGCATCGGCTTGAAGCATTGCAGGAAAACCGTCAATGGTTGGAAGAAATGGCGGAAGATAAGAATATAATCGAACAAAACGACCTTAAAAGCCTATATGATATTATCAGGCTGCATGCTTTAAAATATGCGCTTATAGAAGAAAAAGATAGGGAAGAATGGGAAAGCGTGGTTCTAAGATTTCTTTCAAGCGTATCTAAAACAACAGCACTCCAATTACCGCCAAAAGAAAAAAATATTTATGATCTTTTGATAAACAAAGATTATTCGAATCTGCTGCTTTTTTCGCGAATGTTGACTAACTCTGAAAGTGAATCTATCGTTTCTCAAGAAGACGGAAAATTCATTTTAAATGGTTTTAGCAAGCGATTTGAAATTACTCAATTCTTGAAACCGACCGTAATTATCGGGACAGTTTCAAATCGTGGGACAAAATGGTTGCTAGACGGGTTCATACTAGTGCCAAAAGCGTCGCGTTCAATGGCAGGAGAATTATATGCTCAAGACCGTGCCACAGGTGAAAAAATAATATGCGGAAATTTTAAAACTGAGCAGGTTGACGATAAAGCCATCTATCCATTTGAAAATCAGACTTTTACAAGTGAAATAAATGAAAGTAATTTTCAAAACTATAATAAAAAAGCGGTATTCGATTTCTATTATCGGCTGAATGACTATCCGGAAATTCAACCTGCTAGAGTGAGGTTGCCGTTTACTTCAATAATAAAAGAAGAGAAGTTGACCATAGGTTATGTCTCGTTAAAACTATATGGAACGAATTATGGAAACTTGAGCATGACGCTTCAAGTAAAAAGAAAGAAAAAACTTTTAGACAAATACTTCCGATTTTTAACTAAGAAGTAAGAGATTGTTTTAAAAGAGGGGGAGGCTCATGGCGAGGCGCTACATTATTGCGGTTTCGGTGTTATTGGCGTTAGGCATCGTACTGCTCCTAATTGGATTCTCGAAAGATGATGCGGCAGGCGAGGCGTTTTCGCCATCAGCCGCTTATACTGGCAAAGGAATGGGCACAGAAGAACGGCAATGGGTCGGGGACCGGAAAAGTTTGCCTCCCGGGTCTTATACAGTGAAGACTGATGAAACAATTAAAATAACAATGAGGGATGGCATCAAGCTTGAGGGCCGTTTATTGCTTCCGCAAGGGCTGGAGGGCCCGTATGCTACGATTGTCCAATTGAATGGCTATGGGAATGGCAAAGCGGAAGGGCCGTCTGAAGAACCGCTGATGAATTTGGCGGAACGGGGCTACGCAGTGCTCCATGTCAGCATGAGGGGAACGGGGGCATCCGAAGGCGAAATCGGACTTTATGAATCTTATGCCGCAGACGGCTATGATGTGATCGAATGGGCAGCATCCCAGCAATGGAGCAGCGGTGAAGTCGCAACGGTTGGCGCCTCGCTGCAAGGCATTACACAATGGCTTGCGGCAAAAGAGCTGCCGCCGAGCTTGAAAGCAATCAGCCCCGTCATTGCCTGCGCCGATTGCTATGAATTCTTATGGCATCCTGGGGGGATGGAAGCGGGGACAGGCAGGGTTGAACGGACCGAAGAATTCCTGGCTGCGAAAGTCCACCGGAATTACGACAGCTGGTGGCAGGATCGCACTGTTGCAGAAAATCAGCTGCACGAAATTGCGGAGGCAGGCGTAGCGGTGCTCGTTTCCGGCGGCTGGAACGATTACATCAGCCCGGGCAATGTGGATGCCTATGAACACATCCGTTCAGCAGAAGGAAGCGGCCACTTGATCATGTCCGCAGGAGGGCATTCGCGTTTATCTGCGGTTATGCCGTATGAATTTGAGGATTACCAGGCGCTGTGGCTCGACCATCAATTGAATGGAGAGCAGAACAGCGTGAGTTCATCGCCGCCGGTTTTGATATATGTACAGGGAGCCGAGCAATGGCGCTACGAAAGCGCATGGCCGATCCCAGATGCACAGCTTGAGGAATTGTTTTTCAGCGATCAAAAAAGCGGATCCATCTTCAGCCTTAATGATGGGTCATTGACAGAGCAAGCACCGAGAAAGCCTGTAGCTTTCACGAGCTATGGCTATTCGCCGATCAAGGGGCCTTTTTTGCCGACATTATTGAGCGCAACGGGGCGTTTTTTGGCTAATCAGCATAAATACGAAACGAAAACAGCGACGTGGACGACAGGCAGGCTGTCGGCGCCGACTGAAGTGACCGGCGTTATGAAGGCTAAATTTTGGGCGGAAGTGAATGCGGAAGATGCGGATTTCGTGCTGCAGCTGACCGATGTCGCCCCTGATGGCAGCTCGAAGCAGGTGGCCGCCGGGTATTTGAATGCGAGCCGCGCCGAATCGAGAACAGAACCCGAGCTCCTCATTCCTGGGGAAATCAACGAGTATACAGTCGAATTCCAGCCTACATCCTATGTTTTTCAAAAAAATCACCGGCTGCGCCTGAGCATTGCAGGTGGTGCAGAAATGCAGCCGGACCAGAAATCACCGCAAGGCCCTGGCAAGAACCAAAGGCCATCAGCGGTGACAATTTATCAGGACGAAAACCATCCATCCAGCCTGTCGCTGCCATTGATCGGTGTGCCGGCATTCGACACAATGAAATGAAAACCAAATCAAAAGCCGCAGCGGACGCTGCGGCTTTTTGCTATTCATCCCGTACTTCTAAATTGATTGGGCGTATTGTTCCCCATGGAGAGACATCGATGGTCACTTGCAAATCGACTGCATCTTCCAAATCAGGTCCAAGGCCTTGTTCAACGTAATATTGTTCAAGCTGTGGTGCAACGACACGGTTATCATAAGTGGTGCCGCTGATGGCGCCGAAAAACGGTTCGTTTTCCATCCGGTCAATGACCGCGTAGCCATCTGTTTCTTCTTTCAAGGTGAAATAGATGGGTCCGTCTTTGATGCCGGAAGGCGCTTCAAGATCAGGATATTGCAGCATGACATATTCGCCATAGAACGGATCGAACGGATCGTAAGGTTCGGCACGGAGCATGTATTGGTCACCGAACCAGGAAGCCGCATAGAAGCTGGTGACAAGGATTGCCACGAATACGGTCATGAGTATAGGCAGGAGCCATGTTTTCATGGTGAAACACCTTCTCTCTTACGGTTGAGCCACCAGGCGATGCCGGAAAGGGCGAACAGCAGAAGCGCACCGATCAGGAAGAACAGCGACATATCCAGGCGTTCCCACGCATAGATGACATAAATGACGAATTGTACGACGATGAAATAAATGAAGCCGAGTGCCAGTGGTTTATCTTGCCGTTGGGCAATGATCAAATAGGCGAGAGCTGACAGTTCGGCGACGATCGCCAAGGCGATGGCTGTTTCATCAAATAACAGGAAGCCCATCGCGCCAAGCAGGGCAATCCACATGACTGGTCTGAATTTGACATACGCCACCACTAGGACAACGAGCCCAGCTACTGCTAACGCAATCGATTCCGGCCAATTCAAGTCGACAAGCGACATTTCGGTTTCGCCGCGCACTGCTAAATAGACCACGAGCATGATTGCGCCAAAAACCAGGTACAGCGGCGACAGCAAGCGCTGCTTGTCAGCCGGTATGATGATTAGCAGCAATACGAGCGCGAATAAAGTCCAGACTGGCCAAAACGGACTGTTATACTCGACCAGATTCCACAGCATCAGCCCTGAGAAGAACAGCAGCATCCAGCTGAAAATCATCGGTGCATTGTCTTTGCTGAAGAAGAACCATGCCAAAGCCACGGCAATGAAGATTCCCCATTCAAGCCAGCCGGCTTGCGGCAGGAACGACATCAATGTTGAGATGCCGAATATGAATGCGACAACAGAGTAAGCAAAATGGCGCCAGTAGAAGTAATGGGCTAGTGCAGCAATGTAGATAGCCCACGGCAACACCGAGTTGGATGTAGAAAAATGGAATGTCTGCGCAGTTACCAGGATACTCGCTGCGAACATTGCCAAACCGAGCAGCCTGAAAATGATCGGACGTCCAAAATGCTTTTTCTCTGAAAAATAAGCTAAGATATAAAAAATCCACATCAGCAAAACGACCATAGCCACTTTCAGCAAATCCGGGATCAGCTGCCAGTTGGCGGCGATAAAACTGAAGACGGCCAGAGCGAAGAAAATAAGTCCGATGACCAAAAGCAACGGCACTTTTCTCTTTTGCGGCTGGCGTTTTTCAAATGCTAAAATGCGGTCGAAAGCCGCTTGGTCCAGCAATCCTTCGTTGCGCCACTGCACCAATTTCCGTTCGGTTTCCATACAAGCACCTCCCTAATCTTTACCTGTATTATAAACCTTTATTATCAGAATTGATAGAAAATAAGAGCGGTTAGGCACGCAGAAACAGGAATATTTTACTGCATATTTGATTTTCAACATGCATTGGCATTTAACAGTTAAAGCTGGTTTTAAGGGAGCCGCGAAGGGTAAAATGGGGAAAAGGCCTTTGGCCGAAACCATCAATGGGAGCTCGTATTTAAGAGGGGGAAGCATAATGGCTAAAGATTATATATTGTCAATCGACCAAGGGACCACCAGTTCACGTGCGATTCTGTTTAATCACGAAGGGGAAATCGTCGCGGTCGGGCAACAGGAATTCGAACAGTTTTTCCAGAAGCCTGGCTGGGTGGAACATGATGCCAGCGAAATATGGACTTCCGTACTGGCTTGCATAGCGCAAGTGCTCCGTATCGCAGACATCAATCCGAATCAGGTGGCAGGGATTGGCATTACGAATCAGCGTGAAACAACAGTTGTCTGGGACCGCCATACTGGCCGACCTGTGTACAAAGCAATCGTTTGGCAATCCCGCCAGACAGATGCAATCTGCAAGGATTTAAAGGAGCAGGGCCTTGAAGGCAAATTCCGGGAGAAAACAGGCTTGCTGCTCGACGCTTATTTCTCAGGGACGAAAGTCAAATGGATCCTTGACCATGTGGAAGGCGCCAGGGAAAAAGCGGATCGCGGCGACCTGATGTTCGGAACGATCGATTCATGGCTGGTCTACAAGCTGTCAGGCGGCAAACGGCATGTGACGGATTACAGCAATGCGTCCCGTACCTTAATGTACAATATTTACGAACTCCAATGGGATAAGGAATTATTGGCTATTTTAACGGTGCCGGAAAGCATGCTGCCGGAAGTGCGGCCATCGTCTGAAATCTATGCCCATACAATCGACTATCATTTCTTCGGCTGCGAAGTGCCGATTGCGGGAATTGCCGGAGACCAGCAGGCAGCATTGTTCGGCCAAGCATGCTTTGAAAAAGGCATGGCCAAAAACACCTATGGCACCGGCTGTTTCATGTTGATGAATACCGGCGAGCAAGGCATGAAATCCGAACACGGCTTGCTGACTACGATTGCTTGGGGAGTCGGCGGCAAAGTGGAGTATGCGCTGGAAGGCAGCATATTCGTAGCGGGATCCGCTATTCAATGGCTGCGTGACGGGCTGCAGCTGTTGGACAAGGCTTCCGACAGCGAACAGTTCGCAAGGCAAGTGGAAACCGCTGATGGGGTGTACATGGTGCCGGCTTTTGTTGGGCTCGGGACGCCTTATTGGGATACGGATGCACGAGGGGCGATTTTCGGCTTGACGCGCGGCACCACCAAGTCCCATTTGATCCGCGCCACTCTTGAATCTCTCGCGTACCAGACGAAGGATGTCGTCGATGTCATGGTCGAAGATTCCGGCATCGAGCTGAAAACATTGCGCGTCGACGGCGGAGCAGTAGCCAATGACTTGCTGATGCAATTCCAGAGCGATATGCTCGGAGTGCCTGTGGAACGGCCGGAAGTCCAGGAAACCACTGCACTCGGCGCTGCTTATTTAGCCGGTCTCGCTGTCGGCTATTGGAAAGACAAAGAAGAAATCGCACATCAATGGAAGCTTGATAAGACATTTGATCCGTCGATGGAAAATGGCCAGCGAGATGAGCTGTACAGCGGCTGGAAGCAAGCCGTCGCGGCCACCAGAACGTTCAAAACAAAGAATGGCGGCTGACCCATATTTGTTGGCGGCCAAAAATTGAATGCAGAGCCTGTGGATTGTTTACATCCATAGGCTTTCAGACTATAGGCAAAATCTAATCAACATGAATAACTGTGTATAACCCAACCGGTCTAGCCACTTCGCTTTCCGTGGGCTCAGCTTCAGCCTCCTCGTCACTGGCGTTCCTGCGGGGTCTTCAGCCTTCGCTGTCCCACAGGAGTCTTCGTGGCCAGTCCGGTTGTCAGCATCTTGCTCTAATTGGAGAGAGTAACCAACTCATCCATTTTTTCATAAGCAATCTCTCAAGGATTCGGAGCGCAATGCGGCGACTCCAGCGGAAGAACGGAGTGATGAGACCCCGAAGGAGCTTGCGACGAGGAGGCTCAGCGCTTCGTCCGCGGAAAGCGTCCGCATGGAGCGCAGAATCCGGTATACCTAAGATGAAATGACTTTTTATTCTTTAAATAGCTAAATTTTTATTTGTCTACTACCCGAAAGCCTGTGGATTGCCTACATCCACAGGCTTTTTTTATTGAAATAAAGGGTTATTGCGTCTGCCGTCGTATGTTATTCAGTAAATCAGCTTGCATTCTTTGAAATGGGGTGGAAACATGGGGAACAGGAAAGGCAAAGGCTTGTGGCAAAAAATGGCCCTTAGCGGCGCAGCTGCGGCTATCGTCTATACGCTGCATGTCATCATTGGCGGCGCTTTATGGGATGGCTACAGCCATGTCAGGCAGACCATCAGCGAATTGACCGGCAACGGCGCTCCAGATGCGGGCATGCTGAAAATATTCACCGTTATTTATGGCATCTTGGCTTTGGTTTTTTCCGTGTCGGTGTACATGCTTTTTTTGAAATACAAGGTCCATAAATGGGCATTGACTGGAGCGGCGCTGCTGATCGTCATGGAATTTACATCGCTTGTGGGCTATAACCTATTTCCGCTCGAAGACGGAGGTGCTGTACTGACTGCCGGCAACCTCATGCATTTGGCAGTAACAGCGATTGTCGCATTGTCGGCAATCGGGGCGATTTTTGCCATTAGCTTCGGCCTGCTGAAGACAGAGTATTTCCGGTCAATCGGAACGCTATCGCTGGTTTGCGCGGTGGTGGTGACCATTTCAGGAATTGCCACACCCGTTGTGCTGAACAATGGCATGGCTATTGCTGGCCTGGTGGAACGCATCAATATCTTCACATTGCAGCTTTGGCTCCTATGTCTTTCGCTTTTCCTGTTCAACGCCAAGCTGCCAAAAAAATCAGCGTTGGATTTAGAACGGATTGGCCTTATCGATGTGTACCGGCAATCCGGGCGGTGATGACAATGAAAAAAACCGCTCTTCCGAAGTGCGGAAGGGCGGATGGCATTAATAATAGTTGATCGGCGTATAAACGGAGTTCCAAGCTTTCGGGCTTTTGCCATATGCATTTGCCCCCAGGTCGCTATTGAATAAGGTGAAAGCGATGAGCGCAACCCATCCGATGACAGGAACGAGATACAGCAGGGACCACCATCCGCTGCGGCCGGTGTCATGCAGGCGGCGTATCGTCACAGAGACAGTTGGAGCGGCAATGGCGAGCGCGTAGATTGTAGATAAGATGCCGATATCCTGAGCCAATTGCAGCCCAAGCAATGTTTCGATAATGATTAGGCCTGCAGCAAGCACTGAAGCGATCAGCATGAACATCCAAAACTCTCTTCTTCTGGACCTCCCTTTGAAATCGAATGACTTTTTGACGGCATTTACAAAATCCTGCATAAACAAACCTCCTAGGTAGTAATGCTTAATTAATATGATTATACCAATCTACCTAAATGCTGTATAGATAGTTTTAACCAAATATACTGATTATTTTCAATTATTGATAAATAGAGAGGAAAAAATACAAAAAAAGCCGTCTTTTGCTAAAATGCAAAGACGGCTTGAGTCATTTAAGTGATGAAAAATTTTCTGGCTTCTAACTATCGCCAGCTTCGGCTTTCTTTTTCAGCTCAGCCAACAGCCAGTAGTTGAGATAGAATCCCTCCGCACGGATCAATTCGCGCTCTTCAGGGATTTTCTCATGGATGAAACTGTCGATCAACCCCAATTCCAGCACCTGGTTCCAAGGATCGCTTTCCAGCTGTTCATCTGTGAATACGGAAATCATGAAAGAGGCAGCGCCATTCCGCGTCAGGATTTGCTGCTCGACGCCTTCAAGGGCATAAATAGCGTCGAAGCGAGGCTTGTAGAGATTATGCAATTTCTGGTCTATGCGCAAAAGGCCCATTGACAGCATATTCGAGAAGTTAATGGTGTTGAGCGGTTCTTCAACCCCTAAGTCATTCGTATAGCCCCCCGCAGCCAGGCCGTAATCCAGGTGAAATTGCACCGCGCCGTCAAACCACTCGCCTTCATAAGGGTAGGGCAGGTCGAAATGATCCAGCATCGCGCCTTGGTTTTTCAAACCAGTGCGCAGTTCCTGTATCGCTTTTTCGTTATTTGCCAATTGGCGGAAGGTGATGTTTTTTTCGAGCGACAATGCCGCTGCGGCACCTCCCGCTTCACCAGCTGCCATGCCAGTCGGAATAATACGGGCGCTGCCGGCAGCGAGTGAAGAATAACCGGCTGAGCGGCTGACAACCAACAGGTTTTCAATTTCGAGCGGCACCAATGAGCGGAAAGGAATAGCGTATTGCACCGGGCTCGAGAGAACATAGCCATAATCCCCTAATGAAGTTGCTTGAACATCGACAGGGTAGCCGCCGAATCCGATGCTGTCCCAGTGGTCAGCGTTTTTCCAGATGTCAGACATGGGCAGCATATATTCGGATTTTATATGGCGCGTTTCCCGGACGTATAGCTCGGAAGGGGGTTCCGCGATAACTGCGTTTTCAAAGCCTGGGAAATTGGCACGGAGATAGGACAGGATATGTTCTGCTTCCCGATTGCCTTTTTCCAGTGCTTCCGTTTTTGATTTTTTGTCGAGGCCATCAACGCCGAAGATCTGAAGGGCATTGATATAAAATTGTTCCTCGCCGCCTTCTGGTATTGTGCGGACGATATTCAAGCCGCGCAGGCGCGTGTTCCCTTCTTTGGGTTTGTAATCGTAATGCAATTCACTGAAGCCCCAGCCAACGGAAGGGGTCACTTCAGCAGGGCCGAAGGTTTCTTCTTTGGCCGCTCTTTTTACACCTTCCCAATCAACGCCTGTTAAATGGATGACCGGAGTTACAGCCATCAAGCGGTCTTTGAGGTTGATGTCCTCGCCTCCTAAATAATAGGGGGCACCGGCATCGGTAGCAAAGGTGGCGTCTTGGGTTGCGTCGATAAAACGGCTGCCGTAAACAGTGAATTCTTTGCCTTGTGTTGTCAGCACCGCACCAATGACAGTGGAATTGCCGTCTTTCACTGCGTTTTTGAGCTCAGTATTGAACGATAGGGTCAGCGTGGGTTCTTTTTCCGCGAGTTCCAAAAAAGCACTTTTGGCTCTTTCGATTTCAAAAGCACTATCAGCACCGACCATTTCATGCCATTCTTTGAAAATACCGCCGATAGCATTATGGCCTCCGATACCTTGGACCATATCGATGAAGTTGAGTTTGCCGAATGTCATAAGCCCGCCAAGCCCGCTCCGTTCTTCCACCAGCAGAACTTCAGCGCCGTTGCGTGCAGCTGAAACGGCTGCGGCCACCCCTTCAGGTTCTCCGCCTATTACAATAACGTCATAACTTTCCTTGCTTAGCGGTGCCTTGCTGGCAGAAGAGGTCTCGAAAAGCCAAGCGATACCAAAAATGATGGCTGCAAGGGCTGCTCCAGCGAGTCCA
>NZ_JASDCW010000011.1:0-97663 GCF_030407685.1 Planococcus sp. APC 3906
GCAGTGAGTGAAGCGGCTGAGGTAGTGCCCGCGGAAAGCGTCCGTCTGAAGCGAAATGAAAAGCCTTAAAAATATCTAATATCTTAAAACAACTTTTCCACTTATAGCGGTTAATTGAAGAAAAAGACCTCACTTAATGTGAGGTCTTTAGTTGAAATAATTGAATAGGACAACGATTCCTTGGCTGGCAAGGTTCAAAGCGAAAATCGCTACAATCGGAGAAAAATCAATCATGCCGAATGGCGGGATGATCTTTCTGAAAATGTCCAGGTACGGGTCGGTGACTTTTGAAAGCATTTGGCCGAAAGCCGATTCTTTGGCATTAGGCAGCCAGCTCATCAAAATGCTGGCAATCAAGACAAATGAGTAGATGTTAATAGCGGTTAATAGCAAGTTTACAATAGCAATCATTTATTTTTCATGCTCCTCTTTTACTGTTGATCTTCGTAATAATAGTCGGAAATAGCTCCATCCACTTCGACAGTGTCTGGCACGCAGAGAAAAATATCCGTTCCAATGCGCTGAATATCTCCTCCAAGGGCGTAGACAGTGCCGCTAAGAAAATCGATGATGCGCAGACCCTGATCTTTTTCAATCCGCTGCAAATTGACGACTACTGCGCGTTTGTTCTTTAAATTCTCGGCAATGTCCTGTGCTTCCGCATAGACTCGCGGTTCGGCAAGAATCATTTTTGAAGATTTTGATGCGCTTTGCAAGCTTACCAAGTTTGATACTGTTGTTGTTTCCACAGGTTTTTGTCTCCGATCTTTCGGCGCTTTCCGGACTTCCGATTGGATGGGCTCCGGTTTTTCGTAGCGCTGGGGCTGCTGGGGCTGCTGGCGTTGTTGCTGCTGTTGCTCCTGCTCATCTTCTTCGTATTCTTCCAGATAAAAGAAATTCTTGAATTTGTTTTTAATGCTCATTATTTTGCCTCACTTTCCGACCCTACTAATGCAGTACCTATGCGAACAAAAGTTGCTCCTTCTTGGGCAGCAATGACGTAATCATTGGACATGCCCATAGAACATTCCGTACACGGGGCGTGCTCCATCTTTTCTGCGGCCACTTGAAGTTGAAGCGATTTAAGCTCTTTGAACACAGTGCGGATCAAAGCACTGTCGCTGGTGTTCGGCGCCATTGTCATTAACCCGACCACCTGGATTTTATCAAAAGCTGTAAGCGAACGGATAAAATCCAGTGTCTCTGCCGGCAATATTCCGCTTTTGGTTTCTTCGTTGGAGACATTCACTTGCACAAAGCATTTCAACGGTTTTTCTGCCCGTTTCTGAATTTCCTTCGCCAGGCTCAGGCGGTCAAGTGAATGGAGATAGTCGATGTTATTGACGACGTCTTTCACTTTTCTGGTCTGCAGATTGCCGATATAATGCCACGAGACGCCGGCGTCTATAGATTGGAGCTTCAAGGCAAGTCCTTCCGGACGGTTTTCGCCAAGATGCCGGATGCCGGCATCGATTGCTTCTTGAGTCCTTTCAACACCGACCTGTTTCGTTACCGCAATAATGTTGATGCCTGGGCGGATGCTATTTAATTCGTTAGTCATATTTTCAAAAACCGGTTTTATCGCGTTCATTTATTCACAACTTTTCTAAGGATGTTCAATCAATCCCAATCGGCAAAAGCCCATCAAAACCAATTGCCACTAAGCCTGGCCATTTATTGGCCCTGCTGCTTGAAGTTTCACTTTATTGTACCAAGTATAGGCATATTTATCAATTAAGCTCTGCCGTCATTGTCTTTCCGCTTTGGCAGCAACGCGATGACCTCTTTTAAACGCAATAAAAAAACAGCTGCCGGTTCGGCAGCTGTTGTGATTAGCGTCTCTTTTGTCGGTTGCGCAAGAATGTCGGGATGTCTAGTGCATCATCCTGTTGTTTTTCCTGGCGCACAGGCTCTTGTTGGTAAGAAGGCGCGTGGTCTTCACGGCGCTGTTCTTCGCGGCGCGATTCACGTAGTGAAGGCGGCGGAGACTGCTGCTGGATAGACTGTACGCGGCTTGAATTCAATCCAGAGCCCCGCGGCGTTCTTGGTTGTACCTGCTCTTCGTTGAAACCTGTAGCAATTACAGTGACAACAATTTCATCTTTCAGATTGTCATTGATGACAGATCCGAAAATCATGTTTACATCTTCGTCAGATGCCGACGCAACGATATCCGCTGCTTCTTGGACTTCGTACAAGCTCAAGTTCGATCCGCCCGTGATGTTCATAAGAACACCTTTAGCGCCATCGACGGATACTTCAAGCAACGGGCTTGAAACGGCTTTTTTCGCTGCTTCAGAAGCACGGTTTTCACCAGAAGAAACACCGATCCCCATTAATGCAGAACCTTTATTCGACATGATTGTTTTAACGTCAGCAAAGTCAAGGTTGATCAATCCAGGAACTGCAATCAAATCTGAGATACCTTGGACACCTTGGCGCAAAACGTTATCCGCTTCACGGAATGCTTCGAGCATCGGCGTGCTCTTGTCGACAATTTCAAGCAAACGGTCATTTGGAATGACGATAAGCGTATCAACAGATTCTTTCATCGTGCTGATTCCGCTGATTGCTTGTGTAGAACGCTTGCGGCCTTCGAAAGTGAATGGGCGTGTTACGACCCCTACCGTCAAAGCCCCAAGTTCTTTAGCGATTCCAGCGATGACTGGTGCAGCACCGGTACCAGTACCGCCGCCCATGCCGGCAGTTACGAATACCATATCCGCGCCGCGCAATGCTTCTTCAATTTGTTCTTTGCTTTCTTCAGCCGCTTTTTTGCCGACTTCAGGGTTAGCTCCAGCACCAAGGCCGCGCGTTAATTTGCCGCCGATTTGCAGGCGGACTTCCGCTTTGGATAAGTTTAACGCTTGAGCATCAGTGTTGACTGCGATAAATTCTACACCTTGGACTCCGTGTTCGATCATGCGGTTGACAGCGTTGTTTCCGCCGCCGCCGACACCGATAACTTTAATTATTGCCATAGCGTCAATTGATGTATCAAATTCCAACATTCTTTTTCCTCCTAAAATTGCTCCGCTTTTAAAGTAAGCATGATGCAATGTTCATTTTATTCGAAGAATCGGTCAAACATTTTCTTAGCTTTTGAAACGACGCCTTCAGTATTTTCCTTAGGCTGTTTTGGCTGTTTTTTAGGATGGTGTTCTTGCTCGATTTTCGCTGACTCTGTCAATGCAGCGCTCGCTCCTAAACGGCCATAGAACATATCTTCCATGTACGCGTATTGGATAAGCCCAACTGCTGTCGTGTACTGTGGTTCGCGGACGCCGATGAATTCCGGCACGAACAAACGGACACGGGTTTGAAGAATGTGGCGAGCCAATTCCGGCAGCCCTTCTAATTTCGCCATTCCGCCAGTCAATACGACGCCTCCTGGAAGGTCTTGGACGCCAAGGCGGTAAAGCTCATCTAAAATCAATTCAAAAAGTTCTTCCAGGCGGACCCCGATGATTTCAGATATGTATTTCTGGCTATATTGCTCTTTCGTATCTGAACCGATCACAGGAACTTCGAACAATTCATCTTCAGATGCATCGTCGTAGAACGCGTGGCCATGTTCCAGCTTGATCTTTTCTGCTTGTTCTGTCGGTGTTTTCAAGACGATCGATAAATCTTTTGTGACATGGTCGCCGCCGACAGGTATGACTGATGAAGCTGTCAAGTGGCCGTCTTGGAAAACAGCGATCGATGTCGATCCTCCACCGATATCGATGCAGGCCGTGCCGTGATTTTTTTCATCTTCAGTTAAAGCATAATAACCGGCAACCAATGGCTGCATGTAAATTTCACGAATCGAAAGGCCAGCACGTTCAACGCATCTTAGAACGTTGTGCAAAACGGTTTTCGATGTCGTAACCATTGTACCATCCATTTCAAGGCGAATCCCAATCATACCCCGCGGATCTTTGATTTCGTCCAAATGGTCGACAATGTATTGTTCAGGAATGATGTTGACGATTTCGCGTTCTGGCGGAATTGAGATGACTTGCGCCGCATCCATAACGCGGTCCAAATCCTCATCCGTAATTTCGCGGTCTTCGCTGTTTACAGCAACTACCCCTTTTACCGGCTGCAGCATGGCTTTATTGGCAGGAATGCCTAGAACCACTTCGTGGATCTGCTTGCCGATCATTCTCTCTGCTTGGTCGACAGCTTTTTTAATCGATTGAACTGTTGCATCTATATCAACAATCGCACCTTTTTTTATGCCATTTGATTTTACGTTCCCTACTCCGATAACGTGCAATGATTTATTGGCCATTTCCCCGATAAGTACTTTAACGGATGACGAACCGATGTCTAGGCTTACATATAATTCTGATTGACTCAATTCGTGGCACCTCCTTAAATTAACTTCATTAGTTTCATTCTATTGTAAATTGTGCACCTTGTCTAAGCAAAACAGCAGAAGTTTGTAAATTTCCTTACAATTCACCCCTGTGTTTCGCGCAATTCTTTTTTCTCTGCCCATTTCGTCAAAATTATGCGCCGGATGACAGCGATATTCTGGAACAGCCGCACACCGAATGCAAAAATGGCAGCGAGGTATAGATCCACTCCTAAATGCACCCCTAAGAAAGCGAGGCCGGCGGCAAGGGCGATGTTAAAGAAAAAACCCGATACAAATACCTTATCATCATACACCTGCTGTAAATGGGCCCTTATTCCCCCGAACAATGTATCCAGGGAGGCCAGAACCGCTATCGACAGATAGTTCGCATATTCAGGAGGGATTTGGATGTCCGTCAGCAATCCTAATGATATCCCCAATATTAAGCCCAAAATGGATAGCCACATCTATACTACTCCTTTGCTTCCTCTAGCAGATTATAATCAATGTCTTTGCCGTACGCTTCGATTGCCAATTCAGCAGTCGGTTCTGATACTTCAACGATCAGATCGTCGATATAGAAATCATCGCGCAGCGGAGACGACAGCAAATGGTTATAAAGCGTTTCTGTGTCTTCCATGGAATTCGCTACGATTTTTATGTTGAACGGCGGCGTCTGGATTGGCACCGTGTTCACCGTCGTCCTGCCGTTGATGTCACGGATTGCCGTTGTATTGACTATCCGGTTGCCATCGATCGATACATATAATCCATTAAATCGGTTGATTTCGTTTACAAACCGGATCAGCAAGTCAGGAGCAATGCCTTCGATATTCTGCCCCAAAGCGACCGCTTCAGGCGAAGGTTCTATTGACACCTCAATTCCTGGGCCGGCTGTTTCCGTAAGCCCCGCAGTCTTTCGCAAATCCTCTACCGTTTCGACTAATGCCTGTTCCGGGCTCTGGTCCGCCGCGTCTTCGTACTTGGATAAAGTTTCTGACAGCTGGCCGATTTCCGACAGCAATTCCGAGTGGAGCTGCTTTTCACGCGAAAGTTCCTGCCGCACTTCCCAAACATCGCGCGTATCCCGTGAGTTCGGTTCGTTCAAGGTATTGTATTGGATGGCCGTCATTAAACCGATGATGAATAAAATCAGCGAAAACCGGAAAGATATGATTTTTTTCATGATGGCTCCCCTTTACTCAAGATTCTGATAGCATGGCAGGCATGGATATTTTCTGGCCCATATCCAGCGTGACGATGATATTATCGTTGAGCAGCTGATCCATGACGCCGCCTGAAAGTTTCATGGAAGATTCGAGCACATCGGATTTGCCGATCGCTTCAATTGTAAACGGTGCCGGATACTGAACGCCATCGACCGTTATTACCGGTCCAGTGCAGACAATATAGGAATTTCCATCTATGCGCTGGCCATTGACGGAAATGGCTTGCGCCCCGGAAATGTAAAGCTCGTTGATGACTTGGAACACATGGCTTTCATGGACGATATAATCGTTCGGGTTTTTCGAATTGCCATCATATTCGCCGTCCTGCAGCGTCACTTTCAAGCCATCCCCTTCCACTGGCAGAGCTCCGACATAGCGGCGCAGCGATTCTGCTTCATCCGCATAATCACTGAACCGGTCTGGCCCATCAGAAAAAGATTGCTCGTATTTCTGGACTGCCGCCTGTTTTTCTTCCAATTCGGCCCGCAGGTCTTTATTTCGTTCTTGTTGTTCGATCAATTGGCCGCGGAAGCGCTCTTCTTGCTCGAAAAATGCACCGCCTGTGTAGCCGCTCTTGTTTTTTTCAGCTTGGGATAGACTGAAGGAATAAGCCATGATAAAGCCCAATACCAGAAAAACCAGCGAAAAAATAATTGATTTGCTGAAACGCCGATTACTCTTCTTCGGGTTCTTCATCATCTTCACCTTCTTTCGGAGGCCCGTACATGTCGTCATATGAGCGGAAGAAGATTCCGACCTCCATGTCAATTACGCCTTTTTGCCCTTCATCGAGCTGCGCAATAACTGAGGGGTAATAATTCAGTTTTTCCGCCAACGTGCTTAACGTCCCTTTGACTTCGTTGCCATCGTTCATATACAGGCTCACCAAAGGTGAACTTTCTTCCGGATTCAACGTAATCTGGGAAATGAGGTTATAAACCTCAGAATCGACGTCGGTTAACTGCGCCGCTAGTTTCTGGCGGGTTTCATCATTTTCAAAATTGGTGAAAATCGGACCGCTGACTGAATCTACGGGCTTTTCCAAAGCATATCCGTTTGATAAAACCATCTGATAACCGGTTTCGTTATCCAGGTAGCCTATTTTTTCGTGTTCTGCAATGTAGATTTCCAAACCAGTCAACCATTTTTTTTCGACCCTTGAAGCTTTTACCCATTCGAGGCCGTTCAATTTTTCTTCAATCTCTTTTTCAGTGAAGCTCCACATCGAATCTCCAAATTCCAGGCCGCTGGCTTGCTGGTAATCGACCGGCGCGTAAAGATTAGCGCCCGCCACCGCAACATCCTGAAGTTTGCTGTATTTTGTCTGGCTGTAGATGGCCACAACCAGCAACAAAAGAAAAATGGTCAGCAGCGCCACGAACTTGCGATTGGTTCTTTTTTTCCGCCGCTCACGGAGCGTCGGGATGCGTTCTTCGATATCAATCACTTTGTCCATACTCGCTGCTCCTTATCTTTTAGTCGTTTGCTTGCGTTACACGCTGTACCGCATCGATAAACGCATCGCCGCGGATTTCAAAATTTTCATACTGGTCCCAGCTTGCACAAGCCGGTGATAATAATACCGTGTCGCCGCTTTGTGAGTTGCCGACCGCTTTTTCAACGGCTTCCAGCATATCTTCCGCTTTTGCGACTGTTGGAACTCCGTTAGCCGATGCGAATTCCGCAAACCGGCCGGCAGTTTCGCCAAATGTAATAAGCGCTTTGACCCGAGGCATGAACGGACGCAATTCTTCCAAAGAATGATTGCGTTCGAGCCCGCCGGCCAATAAAATGATTTGGCCTGGGAAAGCCTCCAAAGCACTTTTCGTAGCAAGTGCATTTGTCGCTTTCGAGTCGTTGTAGAATTTGCGCCCTTTCCATTCAAGGACGAATTGTGAACGGTGCTTTACACCTGTAAATGACGTCAGGACGCGGATAATAGTTTCTTTCGTGCCGCCCCATAATAACGCAGCCGCTGTGGCTGCTAAAATATTTTCTAAATTATGCTGTCCGCCGAGCAAGATTTTCGATCGTTCGATCAACTGCTCACCCTGCCAGTAAATGAAGCTGTCATCGGCACTGATGCTTTCTTCAGTCCGTCCTTTCAATGTGAAAGGAATCAATTGCGCTTTGCACCCTGCAGCAAAATCCGCCAAAATAGGCTGGTCTGCGTTGTAGATGAAGAAATCTTCAGGAAGCTGATTGGCTGCGATTTTCATTTTTGAACCGACGTAATCTTCCGCCGTCCCATGGTAATCCAGATGCGCTTCGTACAGGTTCGTGATGATCGCAATATGAGGCCGGAATGATTCAACGCCTTTCAATTGGAACGATGAAAGTTCTGTGACGATGACATTTTCCGGTCTTGCTTTTTCCGCCACACCGCTTGCCACCGTACCGATATTGCCGGCAATCAATGGCTTTTTATTGTCTTGGTTGAGCATATGGAACAATAACGTCGTTGTGGTCGTTTTGCCGTTCGAACCGGTGATGCCGATAAACGGCGCTTCACTGATCAAATAAGCAAGTTCGATTTCTGTCCAGATTGGAATCCCTTTTTCGACAGCGGACTCAATGATGACGTTGGAATACGGAATTCCTGGGTTTTTGACCACCAATTCAAATCCTTCATCAAGCAAATCTTCTGGATGCCTTCCGCAAATGACCGTAACGCCCAAATTCAATAGTTCCTGAGCTTCCGGGTTCGCTTCGAATGGCTTTGAATCATTCACTGTAACAAATGCACCGAGCTGATGCAGGATTCGCGCAGCCGTAAACCCGCTTTTCGCCAACCCAAGCACCAACACTTTTTTATGGAAAACCTGTTCAACTTGTTTCATTTTATAAAACCTCCAGCGCAACTGCGATAACCGCTGCAATAAGCCCTACTGCCCAGAAGACAGTAACGACTTTCCATTCGGACCAGCCGCTCAATTCGAAATGGTGGTGAATCGGACTCATTTTGAAAATCCGCTTTTTTCTTAATTTGAAACTGCCGACCTGCAAAATAACAGACGCCGTTTCAATGACGAAGACCAAGCCGATGATGAGCAGCAGCAATTCCTGCTTCAACAAAATCGAGACCATTGCAAGAGCCCCTCCGAGCGCAAGAGATCCCGTGTCGCCCATAAAGACTTTAGCCGGGTATTTATTGAACACCAGAAAGCCTAAGAGCGCGCCTGCTACCGCGAAGGTGAACATGGCAATGCCTTCTTGTTCCTGTACGATGGCAATGACGCCGAACGCAGCAAAAGCGATTGATGCAGTTCCAGCCACTAATCCGTCCAGGCCATCTGTCAAATTGACGGCGTTCGAGAAGCCGACAAGCCAGAATATGATAAATAACACATACAGCATAGATAACTCGATAGAGAAATCAGTGAACGGAATATACACCGCTGTGTCGAATTCAGTGCCGTTCAATAGGAAAAACGAAATAACGGCAATAACGATCTGGGCAATCAATTTTTGCAGTGATGTCAACCCGAGATTCCGCTTCAAGACCACTTTGATAAAGTCGTCCAAAAATCCGATTAATCCGTAGCCGAATAAAACCAGCAGCAGGATGGTGATTTCCTGTGACATCCGGTCCGCAAAAAGCGCGACCCCCAATACAGTAATGATGATCGCGATCAAGTAGACAAGGCCGCCCATTGTAGGCGTCCCCGTTTTTTTCATATGGGACTCTGGCCCCTCTTCACGGATGCTCTGGCCAAATTTCATCCTTCTTAAAAGCGGGATAAAAATAGGCATTAAGGCAACCGTGAGCAAAAAAGCAATTCCAAATCCAAGCAATATATATCCATTCATGTTAGCAAAGAGCTCCTTTAAACATTAAATTATTGGGCTGAATCTTCAGCTGGTGCTTGTTCATTTTGTTCTGTTTCAGCCGATTCTCCTTCTGCCGATTCATCAGCAGGAGGCGTTTCCGGCACAACTTCAGGTTCAGCGGTTTCTTCCTCTGGAATCCCTTCCATGCCATCGGTCATTTGCACTTGGAACGATTCTTCCGGCGTCAGCATCTGCACAACGACCGGTTCCCCTTCTGTTATTGCCGAGCCCGGTGTCAGGCTCTGGCTTGCGGCGTAGCCTTCGCCGACAATCTCCAGTGAGATGCCGCTGAGCGATTGGAACGCCAGCAAGTCTCGTTTAGACCAGGCGGTAAAGTCCGGCAATGCCGTTTCGCCCGCCGTTTTTAAAATCACTGTGCCGCCTTCGACAATCGTTTCTCCAGCTTGCGGGTATTGGCCTTCCACCTTAGAGGCGGCGCCAGTTGAAATGACTTTCAGGCCTTTAGCGGTAAGCTGCTCAGCAACTTTCGCTGACTCAAGGCCGGTATAATCTTCCAGTTCCGCTTTTTTTACAGTTTCTGCATTTTTCGGTTTAATATTCATGTATTTAAGCCCGTTCTCCATTACAGAGGTAAAGATTTTTGCAACTGGCACTGAGCCATACTCGTCTGCCGGCAGTTCAGGCTCCTGAACACCAATATAAATGAGCAGTTCCGGATCTTCAGCCGGAGCCATACCCAAAAATGAGAATAGGTACTTGTTTCGTCCGGTTTTATACAGCCCATTTTCTCCAGGAACTTGCGCCGTTCCGGTTTTGCCGGCTACCGTATAATCCTGCAGCGCAAAACCGCGTGCGGACCCCGCCTCCGAAGTTACAGTGGAAGCCAGGATTTCCCTCACCTGTTTTGCCGTTTCGGCTGAAATCGGATTGCCAGCTTTGGTCGGTTCGCTTTTCTTGGTTACTTCGCCAGTGTCCGGGTTTTTAATCTGGTCGATGACATACGGCTGCATCATCGTTCCATCATTTGCAATGGCGGATGCAGCTTGGATCATTTGGACCGGCGTGACCGTCGATCCTTGGCCGTAAGACATGGTCAATCGATCGATCGGCCATTTGTCGAGAATCGTTCCCGATGCTTCATTTGGCAGATCAATGCCGGTTTTTTCGCCGAATCCGAACGCGTCGATATACCGCATCAAGTTTTCAGGTCCTAAGCGCTCGAGCAAGTATGCCATCGAAACGTTCGATGAACGCTGGAATCCTTCCAAAAATGTGATGCTCCCCCAACCGCGCCCGCTATTATGGTCGCCAATCGTGCGGTCAAGCAAGGTATACGTCCCCGATTCGTAATAAGCATCCGGATCCCATTTTCCTTCTTCAATCGCTGAAGCGAGTGTAAACATCTTCATCGGAGAACCGGGTTCGATGGTCAACTCAATGCTTTCATTGAGCCAGTTGTCGGACAGGCCTTCCCGCGTGTTAGGATTGAAAGTCGGCCGTTGGGACATTCCCAGAATTTCTCCGGTTTTCGGGTCCGCAATAACGGCGATCATGCGCTTCGGTGAATATTCTTCTTGAACGCTGGACATCGCATCTTCTAAAAAGTTCTGCAGTGTTTTATCCAATGTCAATTGGACATTGGACCCGTCCACTGCGGGAGTTACCACCGATTCACTATTTGGCAGTAAAAAGCCCCATTTATCTGTGCTGAATTCCATTTTTCCGTTCTTTCCAGTTAATACTTCATCGTGGATTGCTTCAAGACCCATTTTGCCTTTCGTTACCATCTGCCCATCCTTTTGCTCTTCTTTCAATGCAAAACCGATCAAATGAGAGGCAAAAGAACCGTTCGGGTAAAGGCGCTTCAAGTCCCGGACGAATAAAACGCCCGGAAGTTTTTCTTCTTTCATTTCAAGCATTTTCGTATGGCTGATTTCACGTCCCGCAACACCGAATTCGACTTGGTAGCGGTCTTTTTCAATTCCGGAATTCAAGATGCTTATAAGTTTATCTTCTGGGGTATCCAAATAATCAGACAATACTTCGGCTGTATGTTCCACGTCAGTTACATGCCGCGGGTTGCTGGCCTTCTGTGTGGCCGATTCATCAACGACGGCAACGACTTTATACGTCAACGTATCTTCTGCGATCACTTCGCCGTTGCGGTCAAGGATTTTCCCCCGTTTGGCTGTAAGCACTTCTTCCTGGCTGTATTTCGCTGCAGCTCTTGCGGCTAATTCCTGCCCTTCAACAGAACCTGTGGCCTGAATCGTTACGATTCTTGCCGTTAAAAGGAAAAAGAGCCCTGCAAAAACTAAAAACAGCAGAAAGGCTCCCCATTGAAATCGAAACTTTTTTTTCATTGCCCTGGCACTACCTTTACATTTCGCTCATTTGGTTTTAGGCCGCTTTCCTTTGCTTTTGCCCAAATGCGATCGTATCTGGATAGTTCGCTGACTTGCACAGACAAATCTGTATTTTGTTTCACTTTTTCATCGATTGAATGTTCAATTGTTTGTATTTCCTGAGACGAAGCCTGAATCACTGACTGGTTTTGCAGCACAAGAACAGCGCACAGTACGAATACAGCTACGAATGACAAGTAAAGGAATTTTTCGCCTTTAGTAATGAGATTTCTTTTTTTAGCCGGCTCCCGGGTAGGGTTTTGAGGAACGGCCGGCTGTTGTATGTATGCTTCTTTTCTTGCATATAAAGCCATTTGAACACGTCCTAACTCTCTTTTTTAGATCTTACTTCTGATCTTTCACTTTTTCGGCAATTCTCAATTTCGCTGATCGCGAACGGTTATTATGCTCCAATTCCTCCGCTGAAGGAAGAATGGGTTTGCGTGTAATCAACTTTAATATCGGTTCCATGCCTTCCGGTATGACAGGCAAGTTCGGTGGAAGTTCAGGCATTGACGAATGTTCTTTGAAAATCGCCTTGCACAGTCTATCTTCAAGCGAATGGAATGTGATGACGCTGATGCGCCCTCCAATGGCCAATAGCTCGATTGCGTCTTGCAGCGACGTTTCAGCTGCACCTAATTCATCATTGACTGCTATACGGATTGCTTGGAATACCCGCTTCGCAGGATGTCCGCCTTTACGTCTCGCAAATGCCGGAATCCCGTCTTTAATGCATTCAACCAATTGCCCTGTGGTTTCAATCGGCGCTAGCTCTCTAGCTGCTTCGATCTTTCTGGCAATTTGCTTGGAAAACTTCTCTTCTCCATAACGATAGAATATACGCACCAAATCTTCGAATGCCCATTCGTTGACGACATCGTAAGCGCTTAACTTCGCCGTTTGGTCCATCCTCATATCCAATGGTGCATCATTATGGTAGCTGAATCCCCGTTCTGGAGTATCAAGCTGAGGCGATGACACGCCTAAATCATAAAGGATGCCATCCACTTTCGTGATGCCGCGCATTTCCAGTTCTTCTTTAATGAATTTAAAATTCGCATGGATAAATGTAATCTTGTCTAAATGATCTTTCAACTTCAGCTTGGCATGGTCAATCGCTGTCGCATCTTGATCGAAACAATACAAATGCCCTTTTTCGGACAATTGCTGCACCAGATACTCGCTATGCCCTGCTCCGCCAAGCGTGCAGTCTACGTAAATGCCGTCAGGACGAATGTTCAGTCCATCGACGGTCTCGTGAAGTAAAACCGTGGTGTGGTTGAACAATCATTTCCCTCCGTTCAGTTTCTAAAAATCAAAGTCCGCTAAATTTTCCGCAATATCATTAAAAGAATCTTCAGATGCCGTAAAATACTCTTCCCATGCATCTTTAGACCAAATTTCAAATCTATTGGAGACACCGAGTATGACGCATTCTTTTTCAAGTTTCGCATATGATATCAAGGTCGATGGTATGTTGACGCGCCCTTGTTTATCGAGTTCCACTTCCGAGGCACCCGAGAAAAAGAACCGTGTAAATGCACGTGCGTCTTTTTTAGTGACCGGCAGCTCTTTCAGCTTGTCTTCGATCTTTATCCATTCATCCATTGTGTAGCCAAATAAGCACTGGTCCAGGCCCCGGGTAATGACAAAATTCTCCCCGAGCTGTTCACGAAATTTTGCCGGGACGATTAATCGTCCTTTAGCATCAACGCTATGTTGATATTCTCCCATGAACATGCCATCCACCCCACTTATTGTTTTTAATGTACCACAATCCCCCACTTCCCACCACTTGTTTTTTAAATATTTCACGTATGTTACAGAAAAAAATCCCAATTGCACTTCTTGAGACAAAAAAAAGCCTGCCGAGGCAGACTTTGCGTACTTATAAGTAGATGAGTTTATGATTTTTGTCATATTCAAAATCGAGTGCAAGCAGCTCTTTAACAAGGTTCAATCCATAGTCATTCATATACGGGAACGGGCTGAAAATTCGTTCCTGGTAGCCGCCATTCGGATGCAGCTCCAGTTCCAGCAAATCAAAATGGGCGAATTGTGTGCTGTTCTGCAGAATTACTTCATCTTCTAATTTGTTCTTCAAGAATTGCAGTTGTTTCTGATGGAATTGCAGGTTTTTCTCCACCAGCGGTTCCAATCCCCCACTTATCGTTGAAAATGCTTTTTTGATTTCGATGTATTTGGCTTGGAGCTGCTGTTCCAGTTCTTCAATGAGCTGTTCCGCCTGTTCTTCGCGTATCGACTCCATCAAATGCTGGCGCATTTCGGGAATTTTTTGACCTTTTGCTACTTCGGCGGCTGACAGATTGTATTTCCTCAATAAGGCCTCAACTTTTCTAGAAACCAAGGTCATGCTCAAACGTGGCATAACAACCGGCATTTCCATCCCTGCTGTTTGAAATACATTTTTCAATGCAGCCCAATAAGCGATTTCGCCTGGCCCGCCTACAAAAGCCAAGACCGGAAAGACCATTTCCTGCATCAATGGACGGGTCACTACATTATTGCTGAGATTTTCAGGTGATGTTCTTGCAATTTCCAGCAGCTCATCCAATGTGTATTCGATAGCCGCCCCTTTTCCTGTGAAGCGTTCGCCTTCACGCTGAAGAAGAATCCGCTCGCCCTGCACCGTGACAAATAAATTGGCGGCATTTTCTTCAGCTCCGATAGCTGCAGCATACCCGGCTTCCTGCAATTGCGCTTCAGTATCGGCAACGGCATGCGCTATCTCTTCAGAGTGCCGGATCATCTCCTCGAAATATGGAGTTTCGTATTGGCGAAGAGACGTATCCGCAGCGTCAATATACAATAGCCCTTCTTCGTTGAAAAAATGGTTTAAAAGCAGCGCAAAGAAATCCGTGTAGGAGTCTGCCTTTTCCAACTTTGTAAATACCAACGCCTGCAGCTCTTTGCTATAGGCTGTCTCTGGCAGGCTACGGAAGTATTCTTTCAAATAGGCTTCGACCGTTGATTTATTCAATTGTGCCGTGGAAGCAGAATTCTTGCCATATTCAGTATGTGGGACATTTAATTTGTCGAGCCGGCCGTTTATACCGCGGTACAAGTGGCTGACTTCTGCTAAATCATGGTCTTCTCCCGCAATCCAGAAAACAGGTACGACGTCCGTTCCCAACTCAACAGCTGCTTGCTTAGCCAGCACGATGATGGAGATGGCTTTGTGGACAGTGTACAAAGGACCTGTAAGAAGGCCTGCCTGCTGCCCCGCAACTACGACGGGCGCGCCCGCTTCGAAAGCTGCCAAATTCTTTTCGGCATTCTCGGAAAGACCGTTCGGAGACATATAATTGCGCAGGATCCCAGTGAGCTTGTGCCGATCCACTGGATGCTCTTTCAGTTTTTGATAGCGCTCTTTGAACTGCGCCGTGTCTGGTTTATAAGAAAAAAATTGTGCGATCGCGGGTTCGCCGTTTATGTAATCGTTCATCAGTTTACTGGCCGGTTCTATATAAAGTTCCTCTATATTCATTTAAAAATGTCCCCTTTTCCCTTTACATTCAGATACAACTATATCAAACCTGGACGCCATTGAAAAAAAATAAGCTTACAAGTTCAGGCTGCGGAGTTTCCACAGGCCTTTCTTGTAAGCTTCAAGCAGTCAAGAAGTCGTTGAGTGCGAACGCAATTCCCACTGCCCAGATCAAGCAATGGGCAATGCTGAGCAGCAGAAAATAAACTCGCCAGGTTTTGCGCCCCAGTTTCAGGATTTCAATTTCCTTCGACTTTTTCCATTCATTGATGAGCATGGCAATCGCCACGATAATCGCTGCCGCATAAGAAATGAATGAAGCGTCAAATTCCCATAAGGCTCCGATAGCCACCGGAATTGAAAAAAACAAGAGAAAAGTGGTCAAGTCCGCAGCCAAGCCGATTGAGCGATAGCCCAACCGCTTTCTTGCGAAAAGTACGATTAGTATAAAGGCAGTGGCAGGGGCGAAAATGAAAACGGCCCCAAGCGAATAAAAGATATCCATTGGTTAAACCTCGACTGATTTTAATAAATTATAAAAAGCTTTTAATGTCGGCAGTTCGATCGGCGACCGCATCAATGTGTAGCGGATGATCGTGTCAATCTCCATCTTCCGGCCGGCCCGTTTATCAGCAAGCATTGACGACGTGTTGCCAGCAGTTGATGCGCACAAAGAAGTAACTTCTTCAAATGGCAAGAAGGCGTCGATATCTGGAAATGCCCTGTATAGCTCCGTATACAGATCTTTCATCAATTCGTAGGCGTAGGGGTTCGTCAGCAATTCGCCGTTCTTGATCTCCATCAGCGCTGTCAGCGGATTGATGATGCTGTTGAGCAGCACTTTCCGGAACAGCATGCGATCGGCATCTTCATGCCAGCGGGTCAGCACTCTCCTTAAATCAAGCAAGGGCAAAAAATGCCTTTTCTCGCCTTTCAGCAAAGCCAAATTCAAAACTCCTTTGCCGGTGTGTTCGATTTCGTTATCGCTGATCCGGATAACCCCATGCTCGACACTGCCTGCAGCTATGTTTTGCTGAGGCATGCTTTTCAAGTACTCAAGGTGCAGCATGCCGTTCTGCAGGAAGACGATGGGATTTTCAGCACATTCCTTGTTGACGATCGGCAGAATTTCTTCAAGAGCATCGTATTTCACGGCAAGCAGCACAATCGCATGGCGATTGATGTTTTCCAGTTTTTCAGACGCATCGACAACATAATAGGCACTGCCCCTTTTGATGCCTTGCTCATTGATCAATTGCGCCTGTTCTTTGCGATGGGTGATCAGCTTGACGCTGGCCCCTGCATCGCGCAGCATGCAGGACATCAGCATACCGACAGAACCTGCCCCCACTACGACGTATTCCATTACAACCCCTCCTAGCCAGAATGGTTTCACCTTTTTAAAAGAAGCCTGCCTTAGCAAGGCAGACTTCTGGTTTCATTTTATTATACAGGAGTAATGGCATGTTTTCGATATGGCAACGGCAATTCTTTTGATTCATAGAAGGATAGGCGCTGCGCCAGGACTCCGCGCAATTGGTGGGGAGCCACAATTTCATCGATGATCAATTCAGAAGCCAATTTGTAGATATCGATTTCTTCTTTATACTCGCGATGTTTTTCCTGCACATACTTGATGCGCTCTTTCGGATCTTCGATCGCTTCAATTTTATTTGAATAAACAGCATTGACTGCCGCTTCCGGGCCCATGACCGCGATTTGTGCAGTCGGCAATGCGATGCAGACGTCCGGTTCGAAAGCCGGGCCTGCCATTGCATACAATCCTGCGCCGTAAGCTTTGCGGACGATGACCGAAATTTTCGGCACGGTTGCAGAACTCATCGCAGCAATGAATTTCGCGCCGTGGCGGATGATGCCTGCGCGCTCGACTTTCGTACCGATCATGAAGCCTGGCACATCTGCAAGGAATAAGAGCGGAATCGAAAAGGCGTCGCATAAGTTGATGAATTTTGCGCCTTTGTCGGCAGAATCGCCGAACAACACGCCGCCTTTGACTTTCGGCTGGTTGGCAAGGATGCCGACGACTTGGCCTTCAATGCGGGCGATTCCTGTAATCAATTCTGCCGCAAACAATTTCTTGATGTCGAAAAAGCTTCCTTCGTCGACTAATTGGTCGATCAATTCATACATATCAAATGGTGCGTTCTGGTTTTCCGGAATAATCGCTTCCAGTGTCCGGCCAGCTTTCGCTGCCTTCGCTTCGATTTTTTCCGGCTTCATCGCAAAGTTCGCGGGAAAGTTCTGCAGGTAACGGCGTGCTTCGGAAATCGCTTCTTCTTCCGTCGCCACCAACACATCACCGACGCCGCTGACCGTACAATGCATCCGCGCTCCGCCCATTTCTTCAAGCGTCACTTTTTCGCCGATGACTTTCTCAGCCATCCGCGGTGAACCCAAATACATCGAAGCATTGCCTTCGACCATGATGACGATGTCGCAGAAGGCAGGAATATAAGCTCCCCCAGCTGCAGATGGTCCGAATAACAAGCAGACCTGCGGCACCATGCCAGACATTCTTACTTGGTTATGGAAAATCCGCCCCGCACCCCTACGGTTTGGAAACATGTCCAATTGATCGGTAATCCGTGCACCGGCTGAATCGACCAGGTAAAGCATCGGCACTTGCATTTTCTCAGCGGTTTCCTGGATGCGAATAATTTTCTCCACTGTCCGGAAGCCCCACGAACCGGCTTTGACCGTCGAATCATTGGCCATGACACAAACTGTTTGGCCATTGACTTTGCCGATTGCCGTCACAACGCCATCAGCTGGCAAATCGCCCGCTTCGACATTGGCAAAGCGGCCGTCTTCCACGTAGTTTTCGTCGTCAAACAGCAATTTCAAGCGGTCCCGAACGAATAATTTATTGCTTTCTTTCATTTTTTCATGGTATTTGGGATGGCCGCCCGCAAAAATCGTTGCGAGCTTTTGCTCCAAACGCTCATTATACCCCGTTGTTTCCGTTGTTTTGGTCATTTCACTTGTCCCCTTTGCGTAAAAAACTCCGCTTATTCAGCGATTGTAACCAATGTCTCTTCTTCGTTGACGAAACCGCCGACTTCGACATGGACTTTTTCAACTACGCCGCCGACTTCAGCTTCCACCGGAATTTCCATTTTCATGGATTCAAGCATAACCAACGCCTGGCCTGGCGTTACTGTATCGCCTTCTGCTACTAATACGTTCAGGACTGTTCCTGCCATTGATGCTTTTAATTCTTTCATGATTTTTGTTCCTCCTTTGTTTTTTCCATCCATTCCGGCAGCACTGAAGTTGCGTATGTGCCAGAAGCAAACGGTTCTGAGCCGATAAATTCACGGTATAACGGCAAATTGGTTTTAACACCGACTATTGTAGCTTGATTGAAAAAATTCTGTGATTTATTCAAAGCGTCTGCCCGGTCATTGCCCGTGATGATCACTTTTGAAATCATCGGATCGTAAAATGGTGTTACGGTGTTGCCTTGTTCGTAGCCTGTTTCAATGCGCGCGCCTTGGCCCCATTCAACCGTCTGCAATAGGCCCGGTGATGGAAAGAACGTTTTCGGGTCTTCCGCATAAATCCGGTATTCGATGGAATGGCCTGTTGAACGGATGCTGTCCTGCGATGGCAATGTTCCGCCAGCCGCCACATCGAGCTGCCATTCAACCAAGTCGTAGCCCGTCACTTCTTCGGTGACCGGGTGTTCAACTTGAAGCCGTGTGTTCATCTCGAGGAAATAGAATTCATTGTTTTTGTCAACGATGAATTCGACCGTTCCCGCATTCGTGTAGCTGACTGCTTTAGCCGCTTTGACCGCCGCATCGCATAATTGCTGGCGCACATCTTCCGGCAGATCCGGTGACGGCGACTCTTCAATCACTTTCTGGTTGCGGCGCTGGACCGAACAATTCCGTTCGAATAAATGAACGATGTTGCCTTGCTCATCGCCGAAAATCTGCACTTCGATGTGGCGTGAATCTGCAATGAATTTTTCTAAGTAAACGACGTCATCACCGAAATACGCTTTGGCACGGTTTTTGACAGACGCAAACTGCTGACTGAGCGCTTGCTCACTATCGCAGCGCACCATGCCGATGCCGCCTCCGCCTGCACTCGCTTTCAACATCAGCGGATAGCCGATTTTGCCGGCTTCTTCGATCGCTTCGTCAATCGTAGCAACCCCATTGACTGTTCCTGGCACTACAGGGACGCCTGCTTTCGCCATGGTTTGCCGGGATTCGAGCTTGTCGCCCATTTTTTCTATGATATCCGCGGATGGTCCGATAAAAATCAGTCCGGCTTCAGCCACTTTACGGGCAAAGTCCGCGTTTTCCGACAACAGCCCATAGCCAGGATGAATCGCTTCGGCGTTATGCGCTTTTGCGGCTTCAATGATTTTGTCTGCTTGCAGATAAGACTGTACGACCGGATTCGGTCCGATCAATACTGCTTCAGTCGCTTCGTTGACGTAAGGCAGATCCCCATCTGCCTCGGAATGGATAGCGACCGTTTCGATGCCAAGGCGGCTGCACGTGCGGATAATGCGGCGCGCAATTTCGCCTCGGTTCGCGATCAGGATTTTTTTCATATTAGAAATACCCCCAATGTTTTTCTCCCTTCTCTAGCATATACGAATTTTGTAAGCGATTTCAACTATTGGGACAAAATTTTCTAAATATATAAATTGAACCGATGATTCATTATATGGATACTCTGCAGTTTTGCTCCGTAACTTCAGAATAGCAGATTTACATAAATATTTTATTTTCAAAGTGCTTATTAAGCGAAGGCACGATCAAGGGCTAGGCGAAGCAATGAGACGAGTATTCTTCTCGACTCAGGGCGGGAGCCATGCCCGGTGCGGTGTATAAACTATAAATTCTTATTCTCAGCCTAAATAGAAAAAAGACTCCCAACAAGCAGGAGCCTTATTTTTTGGATTTTGACAGGAAATTATCGACTGCTTCGTGGTGCGCGTCTTCTGCCCAAAGCTTGGCGCAGCGGCTGACTTCGGCTTCTACGCGTTCTTTCAGGTTAGTGGACTGCCATTGTCTGATGGCGATTTCCTTATAGGCTTGGTGGACTTCCGGCAGAATTTTTTTCATCGACCGGATAAAATCCTCCACATCCCCATCTTCTTTGATGATCTTTGTCGCCCATCCATTCTCCAGCAATTCATCCGCTGTATAAGGCTTGGCGTCGCACAGCATCTTTAAAGCATGGTCATGGCGCAGCATGTCCAATAAGTAGGTACCGCCGCCCCAGCCGCTTGTAATGGCCAGCGTGCCCTGTATAAAGCCGCATTTAGCATGTTCTCTTACGAGCCTGTAATCGCACGCCGTGGCAATCTCGCATCCGCCGCCGACTGCTGCGCCATTAACGAGCGCAATCACCGGCACAGGCAATGTCTTAATGCTATAAAGAACGTCGCTCATGCGCTTCAGCATCGGATATGCCTGTTCTTCTGTCTTTAACTCGTGAAAGACCGACAAATCGCCTCCAGAGCAGAAAGCCTGCGTGCCAGCCGCTGTAATGATGACGAAACGCGGTTTCAAGGTATGTACTTTGGTTATTAAGGTTTCAAGCCCTTCCATGACATCTGCGTTGATCGCATTGCGGATATCCGGCCGGTCAATTGTAAAAGTCAGGATTCCTTCTGCCAATTCAATTTTGTATGACATCTTGCCACCCCTTATTTTTGGATAGAGAAAAAGGCTATCGAGAGCCATGGCCTCTCAATAGCCTTTTAGCAGCAAATACTGGTTTACTTGCTTGCTACAACTTCTTTCCCTTTGTATGATCCACATGCTTTGCAGACGTGGTGAGCCAATTTCGATTCGCCACAGCTTGGGCAGTTTACCATGCCCGGCACTGACAATTTGAAATGTGTACGGCGTTTTCTTTTAACGGTTTTGGACGTTCTTCTAGCTGGTACAGCCATTGGTGACACCTCCTTACAATGATTCTATTCATCTGACTGATCAAAATACTTTGCTAAATCAGCAAGTCTTGGATCCGGTTTTGGTGGTGCTTCAGCTTTCTCGGCTTCCACTTGTTCATCTGTTGTGTACGACCAATCCTTGCCGCCTTTAATAACGGCTTCGTCGGCGTCTTCCTTAAAGACTTGTATCGGAATCTCAAGCAGGACCAGTTCTTCGAGTATTGGCTGAAGATCAATTGTTTCAGCGTCTACAAAATGAACATTTTCATCCTTGCTTCCACGGTCTTTTTCGGACCAAGAGAAGATTTCAACCGATTCAATGTCGATAGGGAATTCAACATCTTCCCAAGTTCGTGCACAAGGCAAGATTAACATGCCTTCGAGATGGAGCTTGCACGTCGTTTGTTGTGAACCAACTGTACACTTTCCTGTGACCCGCACAGGTGAAATTTCGCGAATATCGCTATTGCGCTTTTTCACTGCATCAAGCCGAACAGTTTCGTCAATTGGCATTCCGTCTTTGCGATGCTTCTGAAGCTGTTGAATCGCGATTTTCATAAAGTATCACCTCTAAGACAACAAAGTTTATTGTATAATGTACAGAAAAGGATGTCAAGATAAAATCTTGTCAGGGTGTACCTGATATCAGTAAACTGTATTGTAAGTTTACCAAAGGGGAGAATTAAATGAAAGCTACAGGCATTGTTGTTGAATATAATCCGTTTCACAACGGCCATTTGTACCACGCGCAGCAAGCACGGCAGAAGGCTGGCGCAGATGTGGTGATTGCCGTAATGAGCGGGCAATTTCTTCAGCGCGGCGAGCCGGCGTTCGCTGATAAATGGGCGCGGACGGAAATGGCGCTTGCCTCAGGAATCGATATCGTCTTCGAATTGCCATATGTCTATGCAACCGCACAGGCGTCCGATTTTGCAAAAGGCGCGATTGAGCTGTTGGGAGCTGCAGGCTGTGAATCTTTCTGTTTCGGCAGCGAAGAAGGCTCTATCGAACCTTTTTTGAAAACTTGGGAGCTGCTGGACAGCCAGCGTGATACTTATGAACGCTCGATTCATGAAGCCGTCCAAACCGGTATCAGCTATCCAAAGGCGTTGAACGAAGCTTACCACCGCCTCACCGGTTCTCGCAGCGGATTTGCCGATTTGGCGAAACCGAATAATATTTTGGGCTTTCATTATATTGAGGCTGCCCAAAAAAGCGGCTCCACCATCAAGCCTTTGACCATCCAGCGGATCGCCGCCGGCTACCATGATCCGATTCATACAGACTCAACCATCGCGAGCGCCACTGGCATCCGGCGCGCTTTTTTCGAAGAAGGCTCCCTGGAAGGGATTGAAAATCACCTGCCCATCCCTTCCCTTGCAGCCTTGAAAGCTTTTCACGATGACTATGGCGCTTTTGGCAGCTGGCCCCAATTTTATCCGTTGCTGCGCTATAGCATCCTGAAAGAACGCCCTCAAAATATAAAACGTTTCTCGGAAGTTGCGGAAGGAATTGAATACCTGATTTTCGAATCGGCGAAAAAGGAGCCCACATTCGAAGGATTTATTAATCGTGTTAAATCAAAGCGCTACACCCGCACCCGGATTCAACGCATGCTCACGCACATCTATACAGGGTTCACGTGGGACCAGCTCCGGTCATTCGAAGGGCCATCCTATTTGCGGCTTTTGGGGATGTCGGAAACGGGACGCCATTACTTGAATGGACAAAAAAAGAATATCGGCCTCCCACTCATCAGCCGTGCCGCCGATTTGGCCGATCCGATGGGGGAAATCGATATTCATGCCAGTTCCATGTATTTTCTCGGGCTTGGCGCAGACAACTTGAAGCGCGAATACACGACGCCGCCGATTTATTTCGGCTGAAGCTCTTCTAGGTAGTCCATAGCCTCTTCAATCGTTTTAACGGGCACCACTTCCATGTCGGTGCCTATTTTTTCTGCCGTTTTTTTGGCCAGCGCATAATTGGATTCCGTCGCACCTTCAGTTACATCATCCGGAGCAAAGAAAATTTCAATATCCTGGTTGTCGGCGGCAATTACTTTCTGATCGATGCCTCCGATGCGCCCGACTGTACCGTCGCTTTCCATCGTGCCCGTTCCGGCAATATCATAGCCTTTGGTGATATCTTCATCAAGCAGCCGGTTCAAGATTTCCAGCGTGAACATCAAGCCGGCGGAAGGGCCGCCGATTTTTTCCGAGTCAATCGTCACTTCCGGATTTGTGGTGATTTCCTTGTTCTCAACAAATGCGATGCCGATCCCGATGCGCTCAGGGTCAGTCGGCAATGGAGCCAGTTCCACTGTGTCCGTGATTTCACGGTCTTCCCTCTCGTATACAAGTTCCACTTGTTGGCCTTCTTCCTGGCCGCTCAAGTATTTGACAAACTCTTCTTGTGTACTGAATTGATTGTCATCCACTGAAATGACGCGGTCTCCGGCTTCAAGAATCCCATCAGCTGCTCCGCCTTCGAGAACGGTCATAACGTAAACGCCGTTATTCGTCACTTCGTAAGGCTTGTCTGCAATGTCGAACGCCACTTGCAGCGCATTGACCTGGGAATCCGCCATCATTTTCAATTGGCGGACATTGTATTCTTCATCACTTTCATGCGGACTTCTGACTTGATCCGCCGGCATGACTTTATAGCCGTCCTGGAATTTGGCGAAGGCATATAAAACCGGTGTCGCCTTCAGCAGCGAGATGGTCATCAAGCTGAGCGTCCCCTCGTCGTCTTCGTCCCCGCCGGCCACTTCCACAAGCGGACCTAATTCATACGCACCGCCTGGCCGTGTAATGTAGGAGTCCAGCGGATACGATGACAGCAAAACTGCCAAAGCGACAATAATGGCGAAAAACGCCAATTTTTTCTTTTTCATATCGATTTCTTCCCCCTTGCAGTCTAAATGACAAAAAGCCACGTATGCCGTGGCTTATTGATACTTCTGTTTCAAGGCTTTTTCAACTGCTGGCGGTACAAGGCCCGTTATTTTGCCGCGATATTTGGCCACTTCTTTGACTATGCTTGAGCTCAGGAAAGAATATTGGTTGCCTGAGATCATAAACAAAGTTTCAATGTTTTCGTTTAAAAACCGGTTCATCGAAGTGATTTGCATTTCGTATTCGAAATCAGACACAGCGCGCAGCCCTCTGATAATGGCCTTGGCTTCGACTTCAATCGCATAATCGATGAGCAAGCCTCCGAATGAATCGACTTTGACGTTTGGAATGGCATCTGTCACTTCACTGATCAATGCGATGCGCTCCTCGACCGAGAACAATGGATTTTTCGAAGAATTATTCATGACCACCACTCTGACTTCGTCAAAAATAGCGGCAGCCCGCTTGACGATATCCAAATGGCCCATCGTAATCGGATCAAAACTTCCTGGCACAACTGCAATTTTACTCAAACTTTTCTCCCTCTTCCCCTTTAAAACGGTAAATTGAAATGATGGTGTTGCCATAGAGCTCTTTTTTGAAACGTTCGAAAAATCGGGTGCGGTCGTTCAATTCCACATCCCGGTCATGTTCGCATACCACAATAGCATCTTCAGTCACTAAGCCGAGTTCTGCAGCTTTATCCATCAAACCGTAAGCCTTTTCCATGTGGTAAGGCGGGTCAAGGAACAACAGGCGGGCTTGGAGACCGTTTTTTTGCATCGCTTTCAACGCCCGCTCCGCGTCTGCTTTGAAGACGTCCGCACGCTCGGCAAGCCTGGTCTTCTCCAGATTCGCATTGATGGTTTCAATGGCTTTGCGGTCTTTATCGGTGAACGTCACACGGTCTATGCCGCGGCTCAACGCTTCGATTCCCAGCCCCCCGCTCCCTGCAAATAGATCCAGCGCGATGCCGCCGTCAAAAAACGGCCCGATCATATTGAAAATCGATTCTTTCACTTTATCTGTCGTGGGCCTAGTTGTAGTGCCCGGAACCGCTTTCAGCGGAATCCCTTTTACTGATCCTGCTACAACACGCATTTTATCGCCTCTTATTTACTGATTTTCTTATGAAAAGAATGTGCTTAATGGTAAAATGGTTTTTGGAAAGGACGTGGTTTTATGATACAGCGTTTTATCGAATTAGGAGAAGGATACGGAGATATCTTCGAACTCCGTGAACTCATCACAACAAATTCACACCGTTTCAAACACGGTTTTATATTTGTTTCAGAACAGCACGACGGCAAATCCACATTATCTGTGGCTGCTGCATTTGAACCGACTGCACAAGGCGGTTTCATGCCGATCTACATTTGCCGGGAGGGCATTCCAGAAAACTCAAAACGCCTCGAAATTTTTGAAGAGGCTGTCAAGGCACTGGGCCATACGCCGATTAAGATGGATGTGAAACATTCTTCGGCCTACGGCGAAAAACGGTTTTATTTCAGCCATTTGATCGCTATTTTGCGGTTGAACCATTATATCCCACCGATGCAATAATTACAGGCCGATCTTATAATCGTATTCCTTCGCCTTATCGGGCTTGGCGTTTTCGTATTCGGTTTTCAGGAACGGGCGCTGCGATTCAAGCACCAGCTTGACGTAGGGCAATTTTGATAATTTGGTTTTAGTGCTTTCAATAACATCCTGATCCATATACAGCACAACATATTTCAATTTGCGGGAAATAAAATGGACATGCCCGAATTTCCGCAATGATTTTGCTTGCTTTAAATGATGCACATAAACGATGAGGCCTTGGCGATCATGCATAATCATCCCTCTTTTCTTAACTTCTACAATACCATAGGTAAGAAAAAAGCCGCAACTGAGGAAATCCTCGCAGCAGGCATGCCCACAATGCCCGTGCTCATTTAAAAATGACATTCACATACCGGATTCGCTATAATAGTTTTAGTAGAATTTTCAAGGGGGTTTCTTATCCGCATGGGCAAAAAGACAAAAATAGGAATTGCTGCCGTCGCAGTCGGAGCTGCCGCATGGGCTGGCTCTAAGGCAATCGCAACTCCCCAGGTGCGCCCTGGCAAAAAAGTGCTCACATATACAACACCGGCCATATTGGCACACCGCGGGGGCAGCGCAATCGCTCCCGAAAACTCGATGGCCGCCTTCACCAAATCCGCCGAACTTGGAGTGGATGGATTTGAAATCGACATCCGACTGACGAAAGACGAAGAAATCATCGTTTTCCATGACGAATTCCTCGACCGTACGACAGATGGAGCTGGGCGCGTTGCCGATCTGGCTTTGCCTGAACTGCGCAAGCTGGACCTGGGCTACCGCTTTGCAGATGATAAAGAAAATAACCCTTACCGTGGAAAAGGCGAAACGATTGTCACGTTGAAGGAATTGATCGAAAAATTCCCGGACATGTGGATCAACATCGATATGAAAGATTCGCCAGAAACCTACGAAGGAAGTTTGATTCCTTCTAAACTTTGGCGTTTGATCGATTCGCTTGGCGTGCATGACCGGGTAGTTGTCACAAGCTTCTTCGACGAGCAAATTGACCGCTTCAATTTATACGCACAAAACAGCGTCGCTATCGGCGCTGGCGAAAATGAAGTCCGGAAAGCTTATGCTGCCTTTAATAGCCAGTTTGGCCATTTGTACCAGCCGAAAGCGGACGTTTTCCAAATTCCGGTTAAGTCTTCGATGTTCCGATTGGATTTGCCGCGTTTCATCGCTTTTCTGTCGAATCTGAATGTTCCTGTCCATTATTGGGTGATCGACGAACCGGAAGCCATCAAGACTCTAGTCGCAGCCGGCGCAAAAGGCATCATTACAGACCGCCCGGACATTGCCCTACAAACCGTTAAAGACGCTGAAAACAATTAAATCCAATAAAAAAATGTGCAGCGGAGACGCTGCACATTTTTTTATAATTATGGCTCTAAGCTGAACACGAACAGCCTCCACCCGTTCCACACCCGCTGCCGCAAGACGAATCGGATGAGAAAAATGGGTTGCTTGAAGGGATTTTTACGGCTTCTGAAACCGAGCGGCCGATGATGAAGCTCACTTGGTCCATCAGATCCTGCAAATCGTTCTCCGCAAAGCGCAGCGCAGCGACTTGTTCATTCAAGTCGATTCTCCGCTTGTCGACACGGATTTGTTTCATCACCCTGCTGTATTCAGGATGGTATTTGCCGAAGCGTTGAACTTCTTCATATTGGTCTTTCAACCTTGCAAAAGCTTGGATTTCATCTGCAAGATTTTTATCATTATATACATCACGGTAAGCTTGGCGATACGTTTCCGCCTGCTCCGATTGTAAAATCAGTTCGCTCAACTCTTCTGCAGAGTCAGTAATTTGAACCCATTCATAGGTCATGAACATATTGAATTCCTCCTCTACATTTCAATAATAGCAGAAATCCCATCATATTCATACATAGCGAAAGGACTGTCCCATGGAAAATCTTACAAACCAATTCCAGCGTATTTTAGACAGCAGCACACCGGACGACTTAAACATCCTGGCCGATTTTTTGGAAAACTTCGAGAAAAAGCAACAAGGCGAATTCAACACTTATTTGAGTGCCAGCTTAAACATGAAACGTGAAACGTCTGTTGAAAAAAGCATTGTTTCCATTCCAAATACCGCTTTTATCCATAATAATATCGCCATTCCACACGGCGGCATTTTGGCGGTTCTTTTGGACACCGCCATGGGTACGCTCGCCAACAGCAAATGCGCTGATGGGATGGCTGCGGTTACAACAAACTTAACGATTCATTATTTGGCTGTAGCGACAGAAAACGAAATCAAAGCCGAGGCAAAGATGATTCGCCAAGGCCGGCATACGATGGTAGTCGAAGGCAATATTTTCGAATCCGGCGGTAAGCACATTGCGACTGCAACCGGTTCATTTTTTCTTGTTCCCGCAGAGGGCTGACTTGCCGTCACTCCGCTTCTGCGGTTTCTTCTGGAGGTTTCAGCATGATCTGGGTATAGTATTTTCCGAACGCACCCACCCCGATTTCATCAAAACGGTCCGATAATAAGGCCTTGCGATGGTCCGGCGAATTAATCCAGCCATGTACGGCTTCAGCTGCGTCAAAATATTGGAACGCTGTATTTTCAGCAGCCTCCTCAAAACCGATGCCGGCGTTCTTAAGCCGAACGTTCAGACTTTCCAGTTCGACTTCCTGGCCGGAAGAAAAACTTTTCTTTGCGGTATTCTCGCTATGTGTCTGGGCAAGTTCATTGGCAGCCATATTTTCATCCAGCGGGACCAATTCGTGGTGGATTCTGTAGACATTGGTCATGTCGATAATCTGTCTAGCGTTTGCAGCATCGATTGATTGCTGCTGGGTTGAGGAAGGTTTGATGACCGGCAGCAAGTCGCCTGTGAACATCATGTCATAAGGCTGGTGCCTGACAAGCGTTTCTGCATCCATAAACCTCACAGCTTCAAGAATGCGGTCTTCCTCATCGATATAAAGCTGCGCATAGATTTTTTCAAATCGGATCAGTAAACGCCTATCCAAATCTTCAGGCCCCAAATTGAATGTAAAAATGCTATCATCGTATTTTACCGATATTTCGTTTTCTACTATTGTAAAGCGGTACAAATCATCAAGCGTCTGTCCGATGGTATATGGCTCCACTTGTGCTGCTTTTCCTGCCGCATATACTTGGACAATTTCCCCTTCTTTGACGCCGACCATCAAATAACTGGAATACGACTGGTTATAAACCCACCATTCATAGCCGAATGCCGATGGCTCTTTGCGCGACGGATCACCATAATCGGCAAGCCACTCTTCTGCAGGCAGTCCGATATACGTCGACAGCCCTTGGGATGGGCGTTCAAGCTCCAACGGGTTTTCCACCAAATCATCGGCCGGCAGCGGATCTTGAGGGACCGGCGCTTCAAGCAAATCATTTTCTTCTATGGAAGAATCAAAATAAAAGAAGACAATCAGGATAACCGACAGAAAAATCATGATGCGCACTAAGTCCTTCAATCGATCATCTCCTTAATTACTATTTTATATTAAGTTCAACTGGTCATTTTTAATAGTCGATATGGAGAAAAACAGCTACGCTTGCCGCGGGCGAGCGCCAAGCCTCCTCGCTCGCTTCGCTCCCTGCGGGGTCTCGGCTGTCTCGCTTTCCCGCAGGCGTCTCCGCTGTTTTTCTCCATATCGAGATATCCCTTAGCGGAGGCGCGTCAAGGGGCTAGGCGAAGCTATGAGACGAGTGATTTTCTCGGCTCATGGCGAGAGCCAAGGAGGTGCCATTTACTTTTGGCAACTCCTTTGCGACGAGCTTGCGCAGGAGCAATCGTCTTTGCTCTGCCCAAAGCGTCTGGAGCGGCGTTCAATAAGTTGCTTCTTTAGTTAACCTTATATAGATAATTATAACAGCCGTCTGTATTCTGACACAATCTAGCCATTGCAACAAGCATTATTTTCATCTATTATTAAAGAAGCGTATAGTCAGTTATGATATTGAGGAGGAGATCCTATGTATTTTGAAAATACAGGACTTGAGGACATTCGAGTAGACTTTGCTCTACTAGACGACATTATGAGAAAACATGGTATGACTAAAGAAGGCCAATGGGATTACGAGCGTGTAACTTTCGATCGTAAATTCATGATTCGTGAAGGCACTTTCTACCTTCGGGTATTCGCTTATGCCGTTGAAGGCGATATCGATTCAAATGATGCAATCGTCCACGTCATGAAGCCGGTAATCGGCAAACATTATTATCCGCACGGTGTGGAATACGGTGAAGACGAGCACTTCCCAGAACATTTGATCAAATCCAGCACTGAAGTGTTAAAAGCGATCAGAACAGATCTTGAAAGCTTCATCATCAAAGCATAATGCGAAACCGCAGTTCACCACGAACTGCGGTTTTTATTTACCTGTTGCCAGCAGCAGCTCTCTATATCCACCTTCTCTTCTCTTGCGAACAAAAAATAAAGGTTAATTTTTTCAGAAATGACCTATTTGGGAATCCGCATTATTGCTATAATAATATAAGAACTTTTTAGGAGGATTGCTGTGTCTAAGTGGCTCAATAAACGCATATTTACTACTGTGATTGTTATTGCGGTGCTTATCGTGATTTCCGTATACATATTGCCCATCTCAATTCCGCTCATCATCGCATTGCTGACAGCTATTTTCCTTGAACCGCTTGTCACTTTCGTGCAAAACCGGTTTAAATGGCATCGAAAAACATCCGTCATTACTGTCTTCATTTTCTTTGTACTGGCGGTTTCCGGCATCTTATACTGGACCGTTACACAGTTGATCGGCAGAATTATCCAATTTACTAAAATGGTGCCTGAATACGCCAACTCGTTGACTGAGATGTGGAACGAAGTCCAAAGTTTCTTCCTGCGCTCTACCGAAGACATGCCGGTTGAAGTGGTTTCTTCCATTGAAACGGAATTGGCAAGCTTTTTGGAAGGAATCCGTGATTGGTTTCTGACCATCGTTAACTATGATACGGTTACCAATCTCTTAACAGGGATTCCCACATTTCTTGTCAGTTTCATCGTTTTCCTGATTGCGCTATTCCTGTTCATGCTGGAATTGCTAAACTTGAAAGAATTACTGTTTAAGCGATTAAAGGAAAGCACTGCAGAAAAAGTTCGATTCATGGCTGCTCGGCTGAACCATGTAATCTTCGGATTCCTGAAGGCTCAGTTTTTGGTGAGCGTTCTTATCTTTATCGTCACACTCATCGGGCTCCTCATCATCATTCCTGAGTATGCGGTGCCGATGTCATTGTTCATCTGGCTTATCGATTTCATTCCAATTCTCGGATCGATCATTGTTTTGGCTCCTTGGTTCATCTATCAATTCATCATTGGAAATGTAGTCCTAGGAACGAAATTAGCTATTCTGGCACTCATACTGCTGGTGATCCGGAGAACTGTTGAACCGAAAGTGATGGGCACGCAAATTGGCCTTTCCCCTCTTGCAACCTTGATCGCCATGTATATCGGCTTGCAGCTTTTCGGTTTTCTTGGTTTCTTCATCGGCCCACTGATCGTCATCCTGTTCACATCCGCCCGTGAGTCCGGAATGATCAAAGTCGATTTTAAAATTTAAGCTAACTATATAAAAAGCGCTGTCCCGGAAGCCTTGAAATAGGCATTCCGGGACAGCGCTTTTTTTAGTTTTCACGTACTGAAAGTATTCATTAAGCTCATAAATAAAACAGCTTGGGAGAAATCAACGACTTCTCTCAAGCTGTTTCTTTTCATCCGCCCAGAATTGCTTTAAATACGGAAGTCGTGTGGCCGCCTTCGTAGATAACATAAAGCAGCATGTAAACCGCTACTCCTGTGATTGCCGTGGAAAACCAGACAATGCTTGTGATCGGACCAATTTTACGGTGCTTGTCCAAACGGTTCTTTAAACCGAGCCAAATTGTATAAAGGCCCATTACCCCGCCAGTTGTAGCCAATGTAATATGGAAGATCAAAAATACCGTGTAGAAAATCTTAAGTTCGTCTGGGCCGCCGAAAGCGGTGTTGCCGACGAATAACGTGCGTGACACATAAATGATGAAGAATGTCAGCGCAGACACTCCTGCAGCCAGCATGAACTTCTTATGTGCTTCGATTCTGCGTTTGCTGATAAGGTACCAGCCAATCGCCACAAGTACAGCGCTTAAAACGATAAAAAACGTACTAATAGTTGGTAATAAAGGCAAATTCATTCACTTGATCCCCTTTTGCTTCATTAAGCATTATGTCTGTGCATCGCCATATCTTTCCGGTCCTGCAGTACTTGTGCGGTAATTTCATCCGCATTATCGTTTTCATTTCTAAGCCACTCGTAGAACACCAGCCATAGAAAGACTGTAAAAACGAGCTCCTGCAAAACTTTCATAATGATGCCGCCCGTGCGTTGATCTTCCAATGCAGACATCGGCGAAAACAATTCCGGCCCTGATAAGTTCAGTTGCGACAACGTCCCTGTAGGTACACATAATGCCATAGCCTGCAGCCAAGCTTCCCCGTCCGTGTAAGTCATGTAAAATGGATTGCCACTGAAAATGATCAATGCGCAAGCCGGTGTCATAAGTACGCTGAGCCCAAACAGATACGCCAGTTTTTTCAAACCGTGGAAACGGTACGTTCCTTCGAGATTGTTGACCACTGGCCACCAATAAAATATAGCAGAAACAAACAAAATAAGATGCGCGAGGGCATGGAGCATCGTATCCGATTTTACAAAATCGAAAACCAGCGGAATGTGATAGAACGAAAATACCATCCCGAACAAGATCAATGCCAGCATCGGCTTCGAAAAGAAATTGAAAATCGGTTTAACAACTGGCAGATTGACGAATGGGCGCCATATCCACGTTGGTATACCCATAATCAATAACGGCGGTATCAACAACAGCAACAGCGCCATCTGCACCATGTGCATCGAGAAGACGATATGCCCCAGCAGATCAATCGGTGAGCCTTTGATGGCGTACATCAGCAACATGCCGGAAACGAAAAGAATCGGTTCTCTAGGCTTTAGAGGTTCGTTGTCTTTAAACTTGCCCCGCCATTTTATCGTAACTAAAAAATAGAATATCGTAATCAATACGAGAATTCCCAAGTAAACCGGACTCCATAAAGCCTGAAATCCAAATATACTGATTGGCATCCCTGTAGACCTCCCTTTTAACTCAAGTACCCCCATTATATAGCCCCAGGCTTGGTATATCAATGAACGAACTATGACAATTGAAAAAAGAGAGGCTGCCAATACCTCCCAGACAGCAAGAAAAAACCCCTTCATCAATGAAGATGAAGGGATTCAGTCTTACCACCAGATGATCGTTACAAAGGTAAGGACCGTGATGAATGCTACGAACATGCCGCTGAACATAAAGAATGCGACCATGCCGTGCCCTTTATTGCTCAAATGCATGAAATTATAAAGCTGCAAGACTACTTGGATTGCAGCCAATAAAAGAATGATTGGCACAATCAAGTAAGGCGAGAAGCCCGCGGAAACTGTCGTAAAGGCGATCAAAGTCAAGAAAATCATGATCGCAAATGACGTCAATTGGCCGCGCATTTCTTTAGAACGTTGGCGTCTGAGGTATTCGTACTCAGAACGTGATCTTGTAGGTGTATGAACGTCGTGTCCCATATTAACCGATCACTCCCATCAAATAGACTACAGTAAAGATAAATACCCATACTACGTCAATGAAATGCCAGTATAATGCGGCTAAATAAAATTTTGGTGCGTTGTACATGTTCAAGCCGCGTTTAGCGTTGCGGAGCATCAATGCGATGAACCAGCTCAAACCGAACAAAACGTGAGCTCCGTGCGTTCCGACCAGCGTATAGAACGCTGAACTGAAGGCACTGTTCGTATAGCCGAAGCCAAGGTGAACATAATGGTTGAACTCGTAAATTTCAAGTCCTAGGAACACTAAGCCCAAAAGGACTGTTATGCCCAACCAAGCCTGCATCGCTTTGAAATTATGGTTTTTCATGTGGTACATTGCATAAACACTTGTCAGCGATGATGTCAAAAGAATCATCGTCATTGCGAAAACCAATGGAAGTTCGAACAAGCCAGAAGCTGTGAACTCCATACCGCTAGGCCCTTTATCTTTAAGCGCCAGGTAAGTGGCGAATAAAGATGCGAACGTTACAGTCTCTGCAGCAAGCAGAAGCCAGAATCCCACGAATTTGTTTTTACCTTCGAGTGTTGCCGTTTCCGGATGGTCCGGCCACGTTTGAGGGGTATATTTTTTATTTAGATCCATCTTTATTGCCCCCTTTAGCATCTCTCAGCAATTCTTCTTTCGTGATGTAGAAACCAAGATCATCTTTCAGTGAACGCACGAGCATTGAACCGAAAGTAATCACTAATCCGATAACAAGGACCGGAAGAGCCCATGCTTTATCGCCGTCCATATGGTACATAGCACCGAAACTAGCTACGAACATACCGAAAGAAATGACAAGCGGAATAATTGAGCCATTCGGCATGTGGATGTCGCCTAACGGTTCTGCGTAGACCATACCTTCTTTATTGCCTTCCATTTTCTCGATCCAATAAGGGTCAAGTCCACGCACTAAAGGAGTTTGTGGGAAGTTATAGAATGGCGGCGGAGATGGGATAGCCCATTCCAACGTACGGCCATCGCCCCATGGGTCGTTGCCGACACGTTCGTTTTTAACAGTTGTCAAGATAACGTTGATTACAAGAACAATTACACCGATTGCCATGAACAAAGCACCGACAGAACTGATCATGTTGTAAGCATCCCAGCCTTGGTCAGCTCCGAACGTGTAAACACGGCGTGGCATACCCATCAGCCCTAGGAAATGCTGGATGAAGAATGTTAAGTGGAACCCGATCAAGAAGAACCAGAATGTCACTTTCCCTAATTTTTCGTTCAGCATAGTCCCGAACATTTTCGGCCAGTACAAGTGTGTACCTGCTAGAATCGCAAGAACAACACCACCGACGATAACGTAATGGAAGTGGGCTACGATAAAGTAAGAATCGTGCAATTGGTAATCAAGCGGCGCTATAGCTTGCATGACACCAGTAACTCCACCTGCAGTGAACGAAGGGATGAATGCGACTGCATATAGCATCGGCGTCGTAAAGCTGATGCTTCCTCCCCAAATCGTAAGAAGCCAGTTGAAGATTTTAACACCAGTTGGCACAGCAATGATCATCGTTGCTAGAGCGAAAACAGCGTTAGCTGTCGGCCCCAGACCAACTGTGAACATGTGGTGAGCCCATACCATGAAGCCATAAAAACCGATAAGAATCGTTGCGAATACTAATGCGGTGTAACCGAAAAGGCGTTTACGCGAGAAAATCGCAAAGATTTCAGAGAAGATACCAAAAGCCGGCAAGATCAAGATATAAACTTCAGGGTGACCGAAAATCCAGAATAAGTGTTCCCAGATGATCGTATTTCCTCCCATTGTTACATCGAAGAAGTTTGCGCCGAATAGGCGATCGAATACCATAAAGAATAAGCCGATTGTTAACGGCGGGAATGCCAGCAAAATCAAAGCTGAAGCGACAAAAGTCGTCCAAGTGAATAGCGGCATTCTCATGTAAGTCATGCCCGGAGCACGCATATTAATGATTGTCACGAGGAAGTTAATCCCTGCAATCAGCGTACCGAATCCGGAAATTGTTAAACCAAGTGTGTAAAAATCGATTCCGTGCCCTTCTGAAGCCATAGCTAGAGAAGCGTAGTTTGTCCAACCAGCATCCGGCGCTCCACCTAAGAACCATGAAAGGTTCAGGAAAATACCGCCGAAGAAGAATAGCCAAAACCCGAGTGAATTCAAAAACGGGAATGCTACGTCACGGGCGCCGATCTGCAAAGGCATAACGGCATTCATGAATGCGAGCAATAATGGCATCGAGGCCAAGAAAATCATGGTCGTACCATGCATTGTAATTATTTCGTTATAAAGTCCGGCGCTTAAGAAATCATTTCCGGCTTTCATCAACTGGATTCGGATCAACATCGCTTCGATACCACCGATTACGAAGAACAATCCCCCGGAGATAAAATACAGAATCGCGATTTTCTTATGGTCTACTGTTGTTAAATAGTCCCAAACGGTAGCACCGAAGCCCTTTTTCTGAGCAATAGAACTCACAATGTATACCTCCCTTTTTTAAGCTCCGATTCTTTTACTCTTCAACTGACAAACTCATCAAGTAAGCAGCAAGCGCATCAAGCTCTTGCTCTGAGAATGGATCGCCATTGTTCAAAGATTCCGGACTAGGCATCAAGTTGCCTGGCTTATATTTTTGTGGATCAGAAATCCAGTTTTTAACTTCTTCTTCGTTATGTTCTAAAAATCCAGCTACGCGGTTGCGGTCGCCGAATGTTGCTACGTTCGGACCAGGTTTTCCGCCAGTTCCAACTCCCGTTGTCGCATGGCACCCGATACAAGTTTTCTCAGTGAAAAGCTGTTCGCCTTGTTGAGCAAGTTCGCCTTCTGCAGGTGTTGCTTCCTCTTGCATAGCAGCTACCCATAGCTCAAAATCTTCCGGGCTTAGCGATTTAACTTTAAAGTCCATCAAAGCGTGGGAAGGGCCGCAAAGCTCTGCGCACTTGCCGTAAAAGACTCCATCTTCAAGTTCAGAAGACTCTTTATCGAACGTTAAGTAGAATGTATTGACGTTTTCAGGGTTAGCGTCCAATTTCCCGCCGATTGAAGGAATCCAGAAAGAGTGTTTAACGTCTGCAGCAAGCAGATTGAAGTAAACTCTTTCACCTGTCGGAACAACTAATTCCTGTGAAGTGACGATGCCTTGTTCTGGGTATTCGAATTCCCACCAGTACAATTTAGCGTTTACATTAACAGTCAGGTTGGACATGCTTCCGTCTTCTGCCGCTACGTCCATTGTTGACGTATCCGCAAGATCGAATGTGGAATAGACCGTTGGAACAGCTAAAATCAAAAGCAGCACAATAGGAATAGCTGTCCATATGAATTCAAGTTTCGCGCTTCCTTCAACTTGCTCGGGAATCACGTCTTCGCCAATTTTAGAGCGGCGGAATTTTACGATTGCCAAAACATAGATGACAGTAACGACAAGAATGACAAACGCCATTACGGCTGATGAAAGGATCAATAAATTGAATTGATCGGTTGCTACTTCGCCAGCAGGCAATAATGTAGAGATTTCTTCACGCCCGCATCCTGACAGAAAGACAAGCAAAGCTGTCAACAAAGCGAAGAGACGCCAATTTTTGAGCCCTTTTTTCATAGCTTTTCATACCCCTCTCTCAATTAAATGAATTTGTTTAAAATGCTGGAACTAGACGAAAACAGCGAAGATGATCATCGATACAAATAGGATGGTCATATAGTTCAACGAATAGATGAACATCGTTTTCGCCCATTTCAAATCATCTTTTACTTTGAAGCCCTTGATGGCAAGAGCTAACCATCCGAGATTCAACAATGTCGCCAAGATGATAAAGCTTATTCCGAGATCCATTAACAGGAATGGAAGAGGGAATAACAGTAAAACCCATGCAAGCATGGATTTTTTGGTGCGGTGGAAGCCTTTGACAACCGGCAGCATCGGAATGCCCGCTGCGCGGTATTCTTCTGTGCGTTTCATAGCCAATGCATAAAAATGCGGCGGCTGCCAAACGAACATGATTAAGAACAATGCCCAGGCGCCCATTCCGAGAGCCGGTTCAACTGCAGCCCAGCCGATAAGCGGCGGGATGGCTCCCGAAACGCTCCCCACTATTGTGTTGCTGACGTGCTTTCTCTTTGACCACATCGAATAAATGACGACGTACGCCAATATTCCTGCAATACCCAGAATACCAGCTGATACAGAAGCAGAGAACAAAAACACTTCGCCTAAAACGATGAAAGATAAAGCGAGCGCCAATACAGCAGACGGCTTGAATCTCCCTGTTACAGTCGGACGGGACCTTTTGCTCGCCATTAACGGGTCGATATCTGTATCAATGTAATTATTCATTGCAGCAGAACCAGCGATTATCAATGCTGAACCGACTAGCGTATAAACCAGGATGTCCAACTCCTGCAGAAAATGCCTATCGGAAAACTGAAAAGCCAACCACAAACCGGTAAATACCGTTATTAAATTCGAATTTACGATTCCGATTTTTATCAAAGCGAGAAAATCTTTCATAAATGTGGTCGTTTCAGGTGCCTGATGGGCTTCTGCAGACAAAGACCGGCCATTTGACATATATAACTCCCTCCTTTCAAAGTTGTAAGCATACTCCGCTAACCATAACTATATCTAAATTCCAGTCCATTTTCTACATATAACTGAAATTTCCTGATAAAAGCGATGATTTTCATGTAATTTGTCACAGAAATACGCTCCTCCTATCATACATGAGTATTCACGTTATTTTAAGATAGAAAAAGATTTGTTTTTGAACAGTTTGTGAAGGACTCATTTAATATGTCCAAATCTTGAAAGTTTCCGCTATCGCTGATTTTCCGTTGTGTTTTTCAATAACTTTCGCTATTATCGAGTATGCAGGCAACGGACATATTATAAAAGTTTTCTATAGAAAAAAGTAGGTGGCATCCTTGCAACAAAGTAAATATCTAAAATGGTTTGCGGTGGCCGCAACGATCGGCATGCTTCTCATTTTGCTGGGCGGCGCGCTCGTGACTAAGACCGACAGCGGAATGGGCTGCGGACGTTCATGGCCAAGCTGCAACGGTGAACTGATTCCAGATGAAATCACTGCAGAAGTTCTCATTGAATTTTCCCACCGGCTCGTCACGGGCGCAGTCGGCATTTTAATCCTGATTCTCGGCGTTTGGTCATGGATCAAATACGGCCATATCCGGGAAACAAAATTTTTGGCTGCCACGGCAGTATTCTTTTTAATTCTCCAGGCATTGATCGGAGCAGCCCAAGTCCTTTGGGGACAAGGCGACTTTATCTTAGCTTTGCATTTCGGCATCTCGCTCATCTCTTTTGCGTCAGTTTTGCTGCTGACACTGCTCATTTTTGAAGTGGATCGAAAATTCGACACAGACCGTATTGCTATTGGCAACAAGCTGAAGTTCCACACGATCGCAGTTACCTTGTATTCTTACATCGTCGTTTATACCGGTGCGCTTGTGCGCCACACGGAAGCGAGCCTGATTTGTTCCGACTGGCCGCTGTGCCGCAATGATCAGTTCGCCTTGCCGAACAATATGTTTGAATGGGTCCAAATGGGTCATAGGGCGGCAGCCGGTTTAATCGTCATCTGGCTTGGCTACATTGCGTGGCACGCGTTCAAGAATTATAAGGACCAGCGCGCGATTTATTGGGGCTGGATCACAGCTTTCATCATTGTGATGCTGCAGGCGACGACTGGCATGCTGGTGGTGCTGACCAAATTGAATTTGGCAGTTGCGCTTCTTCATTCGCTGCTGATTTCACTGTTGTTCGGATTGCTTTGCTACATGGTGCTCCTCGTATCCCGCAGCAGAGTCAAAAAATCTTAAAATAAGCAAAGGCGCCGCCATCCACTGATACGTGGATGGCGGCGCCTTTTTCTTTAATGTGTTAGCTGAGTTTGCTTTTTAGTACAGGTTCAGTGAAATGCATTTTAAGCTCTTTCCATTTCAATCAGTAAATCTCCTGTTGAAATGCCTTCGCCTGCGCTGACATTGATTTCTTTAACAATGCCGTCGAACGGAGCTTGTACGGTCGTTTCCATCTTCATTGCTTCTGTAACAAGCAAGTGGTCGCCGCGCTTCACTTTCGCTCCAACTTCCGCCACTACCTTCAAGACAGTGCCTGGCATAGTTGCCGCGATGTGCGTTTCGTTCTTCATGTCTGCTTTCGGGCGAGCAAGTGTATCAGCTTCAATTGTCATGTCTTGGATATTGACTTCACGCGGCTGGCCGTTCAGCTCGAAATAGATTGTACGGTGTCCGTCTTTTTGGGGTTCTCCGATTGATACCATCTTGATCATCAATGTCTTCCCTTTTTCGATTTCCACTTCTATTTCTTCGCCGAGTCTCATGCCATATAGGAAGGTCAATGTGTCCAAAACGGAAACATCACCGAATTCCTGGTTCGTCGCTGTATATTCTTCAAAAACTTTCGGGTACAAGGCATAAGCCAAAACTTCATGGCTAGTAACTTGCCGTCCTAATTTCTCAAACAGTATTTTTTCAATGTTGTCAAAATCCGCAGGCTCCAGCAATTCGCCAGGACGGACAGTGATTGGCTTCCGTTCTTTCAAGATGACTGCCTGCAGCTCTTTCGGGAATCCGCCGTGAGGCTGCCCGATATAGCCTTCAAAAAATTCAATGACCGAGTCCGGGAAGTCGATTGTTTCTCCGCGAGTCAGCACTGTTTCTTCGTTCAGGTCATTCTGGACCATGAATAATGCCATGTCCCCCACCACTTTAGAAGATGGTGTAACTTTCACCACGTCACCGAATAATAGGTTGACGCGGGAATACATTTCTTTCACTTCTTCCCAGCGCATGCCCAGTCCAACCGCTTTTGCTTGCTGCTGCAAGTTGCTGTACTGGCCGCCCGGCATTTCATGGACGTAGATTTCCGAATGTGGGCTGTTCATGCCGCTTTCGAAATCGCCATAGTATTTCCGGACATCTTCCCAGTAATGGGATAATTTTTCGAGTGCCTGGACATCGGTTCTCACTTCACGACCGCTGCCTTTCATTGCGTAATACAATGAATTCGCGCTCGGTTGGGAAGTCAATCCGGCCATCGTGCCAAGAGCCGTATCAACGATATCCACACCTGCTTCGATCGCTTTCGAATACAAGTAGATGCCGTTCCCGCTCGTATCATGCGTATGAAGATGAATCGGCAACGATACAGTATCCTTCAATTCTGAAACGAGGCGGTACGCTGCTTCAGGCTTCAGCAATCCAGCCATGTCTTTGATCGCCAGAATATGGGCACCAGCAGCTTCCAGCTCTTTTGCCATATCCTTATAATATTGAACCGTGTATTTGTCACGGCTTGGGTCAAGGATATCGCCCGTGTAACAAATTGCCGCTTCAGCCACTTTCCCTGATTGGCGGACTTCATCAATCGCCACTTCCATACCTTTGATCCAATTCAAGCTATCAAATATACGGAAAACATCGATTCCGGCATCACCGGATTTGCGGACGAATTCACGGATGACATTATCCGGGTAATTTTTGTAACCGACAGCATTCGCACCGCGGAACAGCATTTGGAACAATACGTTCGGCACCTGTTCGCGCAATTTGATCAAACGCTGCCAAGGATCTTCTTTCAAGAAACGGTACGAAACATCGAATGTTGCCCCGCCCCACATTTCCATTGAGAATAGATCATTCTGCAAATGCGCGGTTTCTTTGGCGATAGAGAACATATCGTGTGAACGCACCCGCGTCGCCAGCAAGGATTGATGGGCATCCCTGAATGTTGTATCTGTCAAAAGAACGTCTTTTTGTTCGTGGATCCACTTTGCCAATCCTTCTGGGCCTTGTGCATCAAGAATCTGTTTCGTACCTGCAGGCGGTGCCGCTGTAATGTCGATTGCCGGCTTCCTTGGAGACGCGAAAATCGGTTTTTTCTTCTTCTCGATTCCCGGGAATCCGTTGATTGTCACATTGCCTATATAGTTCAGCAATTTCGTGCCGCGGTCTTTGCGGACCGGGAAGATGAACAATTCAGGAGTCGAATCAATAAAGCTTGTATCAAATTCCCCTTTTAGGAAGTTTGGGTGTTTTACAACATTTTCCAGGAAAGGGATATTTGTTTTGATTCCGCGAATACGGAATTCCTGGAGATTGCGGTCCATTTTAGCTGCTGCGTCTTTGAACGTCACAGCCCATGTCGACAATTTCACGAGCAAAGAATCGTAAAATGGCGTAATGACCGCTCCTTGGAAACCATTCCCCGCATCCAGCCGGACACCGAAGCCGCCGCCTGAACGATAGACCATCAATTTCCCGGCGTCTGGCATAAAGTCGTTCAACGGATCTTCCGTCGTAACGCGGGATTGGATGGCAAAACCGAATAATGGGATATCTTGCTGCAAAGGAATCGCAATTTCCGGGCTGTGGAGGCTATAACCCATGGCGATTTTTATCTGCGCATGGACGATGTCAATGCCCGTCACCATTTCGGTGATCGTGTGCTCCACTTGGATACGTGGATTGACTTCGATGAAAAAGAATTCTTCGTTTGCCACAAGGAACTCTACTGTTCCTGCATTTATGTAATCGATATTATTCATCAATTTCACTGCTGCGTCACAAATGCGGTTGCGCAGTTCGTTGCTGATGGAATTTGAAGGAGCAATCTCGACTACTTTTTGATGGCGGCGCTGAATGGAACAGTCGCGCTCATACAAATGGACGACGTTGCCTTCTGCATCCCCTAGAATTTGGACTTCAATATGTTTTGGTTTGTCGACGAATTTCTCTACGTACATTTCGTCTGAGCCGAAAGCGGCTTTCGCTTCCGATTTAGCGCGCTCATACGCTGATGCCAGTTCTTCCTGGTTTCTGACGATCCGCATGCCGCGGCCGCCTCCTCCTAGTGATGCTTTAATCATCAATGGGAAACCTGCTGTTTTGCTGAATTCTTCCACTTCCGCCAACGATTCTACAGGGCCGTCTGTACCTGGAATAACCGGTATGCCAGCTGCAATCGCTTGATCGCGGGCCTTGACTTTATCCCCGAACATGTCCAAGTGGCGTGAAGTCGGGCCGATGAAAACAATCCCTTCTTCTTCACACCGGCGTGCGAAGTGAACGTTCTCAGATAAAAAACCATAACCTGGGTGAACCGCATCTACTTCAGAGTCTTTTGCGATACGGATAATGTCCTCGATATCCAGATAAGCGTCGATCGGCTTTTTGCCTTTGCCGACTAAATAAGATTCATCTGCTTTATAACGATGATACGAACCGCTGTCCTCCTGCGAATAAATCGCAACTGTCCGAAGATTCAGTTCTGTACACGCGCGGAAAATCCGTATTGCAATTTCTCCGCGATTGGCTACTAAGATTTTATTAATCGTCTTCACACCGCAGCACACCCTTTACTTTTTGGATTTTTCAAATCTGTGGAACATGGAGACATTCATCAATACTCCCATAGCTAACGATAACAAAATTACGGACGTTCCGCCATAGCTGATAAATGGAAGCGTAACACCGGTTAGTGGGATCAGCCCGGTCATGCCTCCTAAATTGACGAATGCCTGAATGCCGATCATGCTTGAGACCCCGGTAGCCAGCATACGGGCCAGCGGGTCTTTCGTTGTCATAGCAATTGATAAACCGCGCAAAACGATAAACGCCAATCCGCCAAGCACAAAAAGCACGCCAAAGACACCAAGTTCTTCTGCGATGACTGACATGATGAAATCAGTGTGGGGTTCAGGCAGATACCCGAGTTTCTGGATGGATTGCCCAAGGCCTAAGCCACTGAGGCCCCCAGAGCCGATTGCCAGGTAGCCGTTGACTATTTGCAGGCCGAAACCAAGCTCATCGGAAAACGGGTTAAAGAATGCATCAAGGCGGCCAAGCCTTTTTTCAGTAAAAATCATGTCCGAAGCAAAAATCATGATCGGCAAGATGAATATTGCGGATGCCCCGACGACAATCGCCGCGAGCCGCGCAAAGAATTTGAATTGAATGCCGCTTGCTGCCATCACGGCAAGGCCGACAGCGCCGATGATCATCATCGATCCAAGATCGGGTTCTAAGAACACCGACAATAGCACGAGTGTCAGTATAATGACCGGCGGTGCCACAGATTCGTTTAGTTTATTGATGTTGCCGTTTTTGTACTTGTTGGCAAAAACACCTGAAAGATAGAAAATGATGCCCACTTTCGCCACTTCGGACGGCTGGATATTGGCAAAACCGAGGTTGATCCAGCTTTGCGCCCCACCAGCTGCGTAGCCGATGAAGTGAACCAGCACCAAACCGAGAAAGATGACCGCAAGTATGGTCATAAGCATCCATTTTTTGCTGAAATGCTTATACGGGAATAGCGCTGCTACCGCAAAAACGGGAAACGCCAATGACAGATTGATCAATTGCTGTATGTAGAAGCGGTCTGGATCATCACCGTAATAATTGACCGACCAAGCCATGCTGGCGCTGTAGATCATTACCAGACCGAACAAGGTTAAAGCTATGTATACAAAGAATAAAGGGTAATCGAAGTTTTTTGCGTATCTTTTGATGTATTGTTTCATGTTTTAAGACCTCTTTTTTCTGGATTAGTAAAAAAACTCAAACAAAAGTCGTTTGAGTTTTAAGTCATTTATTTGTGTACGCGTCGTGGAGGATTGAAAGTTTCTTCTCCAGCGTGTCCATTAGGTTTTTGCCGGTTTCGCGGTCAATCAGCCCCAGTTTGACAGCAAAATCGATTTCCCTCGACAAGCCGAACATCTGCGTATCGAGCACTTCTTCATATAACGGGCAAGAAGGCAAAGTCAGGTTGTCCATTTGGACTTTTATCAAATGCTCTATTTTTTCAGCATCGGCTCTCAGGAGATCCAATGCCTTCAATTGGTAAGTTTGTTCTTCTGTATTTTCCATGAGGACTCCCCCATTAATTGATATTTATCTCTATTAACCTGTTTAAAGTGTATCTTTTCACAGGTGAAATTGCAAGCCTCTTTCCAGTGTGGAATTAATCCCTTTAGGATTTTGCCAGAAAACGGTATACTGATAAAAGAGTTATATTTAATGGAGGTTTTCAGGATGGAATTTATTGTACCTTTCAAAGGAGAAGTTAAATTCAAATTGACTCTGGATCCTACGGTCTGGATTTTTGATGACCGCAAGCTCAATTTGGAAACCTATTTTACGGAAGAACATATTGAAAAAGATGAGCTGGAAGAATACAAACGCGGCATGGGTGAACACTGGTCGCGTGAAATCATGGAAGGCGCAACGGTGCCGCCGACCTTGAATTCGGAAAAGACATACAAAAGAGCGGAAAAAAACGAAATGCTGACAGGCACTTTCGGCATGAAATTCGCTCCATTTTTGAAAAATGCAGAACCGGAAGCTGGCGCAAGCACTGTCGTATTTGAAACCGCGCATGGCGAGCACGCATTTCCAATCTCAGAAGCGCAAGAACTGATCTTCAAATTCAGCGAAAAAGGCAAGCCTTTGAAAGAAGACGGCCCTGTCCATGTGCTGCTGCCGGACGGCGCCAACAAAGACAACCCCATTACGGACATTTTAGCGATCCGGGTCGAATAGGAGGATTCACCATGCGTGTGCAATGTGTTATCTGTGATACCATCGAAGAACTGGTCGACGATACGCTTGAAGCAAAAAGACTCCGCAACCGGCCCATTCATACCCATATGTGCAAAAAATGCCATGACCGGATCACGGAACGGACAAAACAGCGGATTGCTACCGGAAAGTTCCATTTTTACCGGAGCTCCAGAAGAATTGAGGATGACTTTTGATGAAAGTGCTTAAAGGCATCTGGATCGGCTTTTGGAGCGGATTGCTCCTTGGGCTGCTCCTTAAATGGATTCAGGCTGTAACAGGCGAACAAGTCTACACCCTTCTATTGAACGTTGACTTCATACCGCTTATCGGCCCCATCAATTGGCCAGAGCCTGTGGAGTTCGCTTTCCACATCATCATCTCTCTTATCATCGGCATCGTTTATGTCTACTTGGCAAAACGCCGCCCCCATTCGTTCGGGCAGCTGGTGCTGCTGAGTTTGGCCATGAGCATCCCGTTCTATCTGCTTTACTTCCCTTTGTCCGCTATGGCCATCCGGGAAGATGTGCCAGGCTTCACTGACGCTGGAGCAATCTTGTATTGGGTTTTCGCCCACTTGACTTACGCAATGGCGCTCCCCGTACTGTATAAAACATTCGAACGCAAAAACGGTTCATCTCAATGAGATGGACCGTTTTTATGTTTATAAAGTTCCAACAACGCAAAAAACGCTGCGTCTCAATGAGATGCAGCGTTTTCGCGTTTTTCGCGCCAAAGGCGGATTTTATACAAGATCAGAATCATTGCGGCGATTACAAGGCCTTCCACAACCGGCAGGAAAAAGGCTAAGAACGTCAGCCCTAAACCTCCAGCCAGCAGAAACAAAGCAATCACAGCATTTTTTCCGACGGATAGTTTTTTTGCAAACCCGAGTTTATAGACGAACGCAGATAGCAGAAAGATCACTGCAAAGAGCGCATATCCTGCTATCGTGTAATTCGGCATGGTTTCGTATAAAAATCGAGCTACGGGATACATACTGTCATAGACAAAAGCTTGTTCGTCGCCCACAGATTATACATCCTCCCAGTCTATTATTCTTCGATTGCTACTTTTTTCTTCTTAGCCATACGCTCGCGTTCGTTTTTATCAAGAATTTTCTTGCGCAAACGGATTGTTTGTGGCGTGATTTCGCAATACTCATCGTCGTTCAAGTATTCCAAAGCTTCTTCAAGGCTCATCAAACGAGCTTTTTTCATTGTCGTTGTTTGGTCTTTGTTCGCTGAACGAATGTTTGTCGCTGCTTTGATCTTAACGATGTTAACCGTCAAATCGCTGTCGCGGTTATGTTCGCCGACGATCATGCCTTCGTAGATTTCAGCTCCGACTTCGACAAAAGCAGTTCCGCGGTCTTCGATGCCCATCAAGCCGTAAGTCGAAACTTTACCGCGCTCCATAGATACCAATACACCTTGGCGGCGTCCGCCGACACGGCCAGAAGCAACTGGCTGGTAGCTGTCGAATGTGTGGTTGATGATTCCGTAGCCGCGCGTCTGAGTCAAGAACTCAGTCGTGTAGCCGATCAATCCACGTGCTGGTACATTGAATACCAAACGGACTTGTCCGCTTCCGTTATTGATCATATCCAGCATTTCACCTTTGCGCTCACCAAGAGACTCAATGATAGCGCCAGTGTATTCTTCTGGAACATCCACTTGAACGCGTTCTACTGGTTCACAGCGTACGCCATCAACCATGCGGACGATAACTTCCGGTTTCGAAACCTGGATTTCAAAACCTTCGCGGCGCATGTTCTCGATCAAAATCGACAAATGCAATTCTCCACGTCCGGAAACTACCCAAGCGTCAGGTGAATCTGTAGGTTCTACACGAAGCGATACGTCTGTTTGCAATTGTGCATCCAAACGTTCCTGGATTTTTCTAGAAGTGATCCATTTACCTTCTTTACCGGCAAACGGGCTGTTGTTGACAAGGAATGTCATTTGCAATGTAGGCTCATCAATGCGCAGAATCGGCAATGCTTCAGGATGATCTGAAGGACATACCGTTTCCCCTACGTTGATATCTTCCATACCAGAAATGGCAATCAAATCGCCAGCTTCGGCTTTTTGGATTTCAATGCGCTTCAAGCCCATGAAACCGTGGATTTTCGTAACACGGAAGTTTTTGACAGAACCGTCAAGTTTCATCAAGGATACAGATTGTCCGACTTCAATCGTTCCGCGGAATACGCGGCCGATTCCGATACGCCCAACATAATCATTGTAGTCAAGAAGCGCTACTTGGAATTGAAGTGGCTCATCTCTGTTATCGATTGGCGCTGGAACATGTTCCATGATTGCATCGAAGACTACTTGCATGTTTTCTTCCTGGTCTGCAGGGTCAGATGAAAGACTTGCTGTACCGTTCATGCCTGATGCAAAAATAACCGGGAATTCCAATTGCTCGTCATTCGCTTCAAGTTCGATGAACAATTCGATGACTTCGTCAACCACTTCTTCCGGGCGAGCGAAATCGCGGTCAATTTTATTGACGACTACAATTGGCTTCAAGTTTTGCTCAAGTGCTTTTTTCAATACAAAACGCGTCTGTGGCATACAGCCTTCATAAGCGTCAACTACTAGCAAGACACCATCAACCATTTTCATGATACGTTCAACTTCTCCACCGAAATCGGCGTGTCCAGGTGTATCAAGGATGTTGATTTTAGCGTCTTTATATTGAATGGCTGTGTTTTTTGCAAGAATCGTGATTCCGCGTTCTCTCTCGATGTCGTTAGAGTCCATAGCGCGTTCTTCCATGTGTTCATTTGAACGGAAGATTCCTGATTGCTGCAGAAGCTGATCCACAAGCGTCGTTTTACCATGGTCAACGTGGGCAATAATAGCAATGTTTCTTAAGTCGTTACGTAAGTTAGTCATACTTTCACTCCAATTATTCTTTTTTCGTCCCTATAACTGTGTTAGTATATCACATATAGGGGGAAAACCCTAAGACTTTATTTCAAGCGTTTATCCTAGGAGGAAAATACCGTGAAAAATATAAAATGGATTTTTGTCTTCTATTCACTTGCTGCAATGCTTTCAATGGCTGGTATCGGAGTTGCCGTAGGCTTGCGCAGCGTGCCAGGAATTTTACTGGCTATCGTGCTGCTTGGCTTTGTCATGGCGCGCGGTTTCAAAAAGAAAAAAGAGATGATTGATGCAGGCGTTCTGTAAGCGATCAGAAATAAAGCCGCCGGGAACTTTCCCGGCGGCGTGCAAAAGGTGCGGATATCTGCACCTTTTTTTATTTGGGCTGAATGTATTCAGAAAGAATCTTGCCATGTATCGACGGATTAGCCGCCATAAAAGTGTCCTGTACGAGCAAATTCTCTTTGTCGCCTTTGAAATTCGACGTCATTCCGCCTACTTCCCGGACGATGACGGAGCCGCCTGCAATATCCCATGGCGACAAGCGCATGGAAATATAAGCGTCTATACGCCCACTAGCGACAAATGCCAATTCCAGCGCAGCCGAACCGTAGGACCGGGTACCGCGGACATCACGGATCAACCGAATTGTCGATTCGTGTTCGACGTATTTATTGGGCGTCGCCCACATGGCGTTCATGCCGATTATCGATTCGGAAATCGATGTCTCCTGCAGCTTCGGCAGTTTCTCATCGTTGAAGTATGCACCGCCGCCTCTAACCGCATGGTATAGATCGTCATTTACGACATCGTAGATATAGCCCAGCTCGCCAACGCCGTCTTTATAAATGCCCAGTGAAATGGCAAAATTACGCTGCTGGTGCACGAAGTTCATCGTGCCGTCAATTGGGTCAAGCATCCAGATGACGCCTTTCAAATCTTGGATATCGTTGCCGAATCCTTCTTCACCAAAAATCCGGTGGCCGGGATAATCGGTATTGATGCGTTCTATGAAGAGCTGTTCAATTTCTTTGTCGATATTCGTGACCAAGTCGTTGACGTGCGCTTTTGTTTCGATTTCGATGTCTCCGCGGAATGATGTGCGGATGCGGTGGCCCGCTTCTTTTATAAGTGATTTTATGTATCTGTCCATTTCATGCAAATTCACTGGTGGTCCTCCCCTTTTTTAAAGCTCTCTATAATATAAACGAAAAAGGCACATACTGTCTGTTCTCAGTAGGTGCCTTTATGTGATAAATGTATTAGAGCGCATGAAGGGCCTCCAGTTCAACATGGATTTCTTGGAGCCGTTTTTCGCTCTTGCCGCTTTGCAATTCATCTTTCTGCTGCATTGCGTCAAACAAAGATGCAAGCTCATAATCCAATTCCAGCTTCAATGCATTGATGTATTCCTTTTCCACTTCAGCTTTGCGGATGATTTGAATCATCTGTTTCATAGATAAGCACCCCTTCCTCTTCGCATTCCGATAATTCAGACTTCTCGAATTAAAGTTATTTATATATACCCCATTGGCGAGTGAGAAAAACTTATTTATACTCTTTCTTCCCAAACTTCGTTAAAATGAAACCTGAGTTTCGATTTAAAGGAGGAAACCTATTTTATGGCCTACTGGAACCAGCAAGATTTCGAAGTTTTTGAAACACCTGGACTTGAAAGACGCATGGAGGCATTGATTGCCCATGTGCGCCCTAAATTTGAAGAACTCGGTAAAGACTATTCTTCTTTTTTCTCCGGCAAGACCGGTGAAGAGTTTTACCCGCATGTTGCCAAGCATATGCGCCGCACTGTCAATCCCCCAAATGACAGCTGGGTCGCTTTCGCTCCACATAAGCGCGGCTATAAAGCTGTTCCGCATTTCCAGATCGGTTTATGGAACAGCCATGTTTTCGTGATTCTGGCTGTCATTTATGAAGCTTCCGGAAAAAGCGCGATGGCGGAACGCCTCTTGGCATCAAACGCGCTTGAAGCGCTGCCGAAAGATTTCATGTTGTCCGGAGACCACATGAAACCGGAAGCTTCCGACCTGGATGAATTGTCTTCAGATGGCATCGACCGTTTGCTCGTTCGTTTGAGAGACGTTAAAAAAGGCGAATTGGTGATCGGACGCCACATTACACGTGAAGAAGCCGTGCAGATGAGTATGGAAGAATTCCATGCAGCTGTGGAAGACACTTTTTCACAATTGCTGCCGATTTACGACATTCTCCTGAACAAAACAAAAGTTCCACAGCGCTGAGCTGAGGAACTTTTGTTTATTTTTTTATCTTGATGATTTCATCATCGCTTTTCGTTTTCATGTCCTTGATCGCAGGAAAACTGGCATAGCCGCTTTCTTCCTCGAATTCCCTGAAATACGTTTTTTCTTCAGCGATGGACGGCACAATTTCCTTAAACCTGCGGTAGCGGGCTAAAAGGTCTTGCCGTTTAATGCCTTTTTCATAGGCCATTTCTATGCCTTCGAAAAAGGCGACGACATCGATGATTTCATCTGTGCTCCAGTCGATGGAGAAGGGATACGAATAATCCATAGTGATTTCCTACTTTCCAATCATGAGAGACCATTTGCCAGCGACGGCTTCGGCTTCCTGCTCCATGCGGCTGAATAGCTCCTGGACAGTCGGCACGTCGTGGATCAGGCCTGCTACTTGCCCGGCCCAGCCGAAACCTTCTTCGGTTTTGCCCTCGTAGATGTATTTTTTATTGGCCTCGCCGCTGACATATGTGCGCAGCGCTTCATAAGTCGGCGTCTCGGCTTCTATTTCAAGAATCTTATCAGTCCAGCTGTTTTTCAATGTACGGGCTGGAGCACCGATGCTCTTCTTGATGATGACGGTATCATTTTCCGAACTGGAAATCAATGCCTCTTTGTAAATTTGTGAGGCATGGACGCATTCCTTGGTCGCGATAAAACGCGTTCCCATCTCGATTCCCTCCGCTCCCAGCGCGAGAGCCGCCATCAAGCCGCGCCCGTCCCCGATGCCGCCTGAGGCGATAACAGGAATCGACACGGCATCAACTACCTGCGGTATCAGCACCATTGTGCCGATGTCGTCGCGCCCAAGATGCCCGCCGCCTTCGTGGCCGACGACCATGACTGCATCCGCTCCAAGTTCTTCGGCTTTCTGCGCTTGGCGCCTTGCAGCTACCAGCACCAACTTTTTAATCGGCGTACCTTCCAACTGTTCAAAAATCGGCGTCGGATTCCCGCCGGTCATTGATACGACCGGCACATTTTCTTCAATGGCAACTGCGAGCATATGGGAAAAAGCGCGGCCGTGTTCCCCAATCGCGAAGTTGACGCCGAAAGGTTTGTCGGTCATCGTACGCACTTTACGGATTTCTGCTCTTAATTGTTCAGGATCCGCTAGGCTCATGGCTGTTATCTGGCCAAGCCCCCCGGCATTGGAAACAGCAGCCGCCAAGTCTGCATAAGCTAAATATGCAAGCCCCCCTTGGACGATCGGCAAACGGATTCCCAGCAATTCTGTAATTCGCGTGTTAAATTTCATAAAACAATCTCCTCCCTTTCCACTTTAGAAATATTCGATAAAACTGCGTGAATTCCTTTTATTTTAATAGTATAGCGATGACTGGCATGCTATAATTCAATTTGTTTTTATTTTTAATAAGTTAGGTGGGTTCCCATTGTCTCAATTAGAAACTCCGTTATTCGATGCTTTGCTGAAGCACCGGAATCGGCATCCCATTCAATTCCATATTCCTGGCCACAAAAAAGGCCAAGGCGTCGATCCGGCATTCAGAGAATTCGTCGGCGATAATATATTATCGATAGACTTGATCAATATCGCCCCTTTGGATGATTTGCATTCTCCAAAAGGCGCGATCAAGCAAGCGCAAGAACTTGCTGCAAAGGCTTTCGGAGCAGATTACACGTTCTTCTCTGTACAAGGAACAAGCGGCGCAATCATGACGATGATTCTGAGCGTCGTCGGCCCAGGCGATAAAATCCTGGTGCCGCGCAACGTCCATAAATCAATCATGTCGGCGATCGTTTTCGCCGGGGCTATTCCAATCTTCATCCATCCGGAAGTAGATCCAGAACTTGGCATTTCACATGGCATTTCAGCGGAAGCTGTGGAAAAAGCCTTAATCGAATACCCGGACGCCAAAGCAGTGCTCGTCATCAACCCCACTTATTTCGGGGTCGCAGCCGATTTAACGCGCATTGTTTCCATCGCGCATGAGCGCGACATTCCCGTGCTGGTTGATGAAGCGCATGGCGTCCACATCCATTTCCATAAAGCACTCCCTGTCTCGGCAATGTCTGCCGGAGCGGATATGGCAGCTACTTCTGTCCATAAACTTGGCGGTTCAATGACGCAAAGCTCCGTCTTAAACGTCAAGGAAGGCCTTGTTTCACCGAAGCGCGTGCAATCCATCCTGTCGATGCTGACCACGACTTCGACGTCTTACCCTATCCTGGCTTCACTGGATACGGCGCGCCGCCAATTGGCGGTCCATGGCTTCGATTTGATCGACCAAGCCATCCGCCTGTCCCAGGACGCCCGCAAGCGCATCAATAAAATACCGCATCTGCGCTGCGTCGGCAAAGAAATCTTGAATACGTCAGCTACCTACGATATGGATCCGACAAAGCTCTTAATCAGCGTCAAAGACCTCGGCATCTCCGGACACCAAGCGGAAGAATGGCTGCGGGAAAACGCCAATATCGAAATCGAATTATCCGATTTGTATAATATTCTTTGCCTTGTAACCATCGGCGATACACGTAAAGAACTGAATTTGTTGATCAACGCGCTGCATCGCATGAGCGAAGCGTATGAAAGTGAAGCGGCGATTGTCGAGCCTGTCGTTTTGCTTCCGGATATTCCTAGCCTGGCGATGACACCGCGCGATGCTTTCTACGCAACGACCGAAGTGGTGCCAATCGAAGAAGCAGTCGGACGCATCTCAGCTGAATTTATCATGGTCTATCCGCCTGGCATCCCGATTTTCATACCGGGTGAAATCATTACTCAGGAAAACATCGATTACATCGATATGAACATCAAAGCCGGATTGCCCGTCCAAGGCCCGGAAGACGATTCTTTGCAAAAGCTGCGTGTCATCAAGGAACAAAAAGCGATACGTTAAAACCAAAACAGCCCGGGTGCTATGCCCCGGGCTGTTTTTTTATTTTCCTGCGCGTTCAATATCTGCCGGGTCGATAAAGCCATAACCTTTGTTTTTCAACCCTTCGATGATAGCCGGAAGCGCCTTCGCTGTCCAAGCACGGTCATGCATCAGCAGGTTGGCCCCGTTCCGCAAAAATTCCGTATTGACCATGATGTCAGCTAAAGCTCCCGCTTCGCTGTACTGCTTTTCCCAGTCATAACCGTAACTCCAATTCATCAGCAGCATGCCCTCAGCTTCGACAAGCCCTTTGCTGAAATCCGTGTTCGTACCATTTGGCGCACGGAAAAATACCGGTTTTTCGCCGATGATTTCTTCCACCGCCGCGCTCAATGAGATGATTTCCTCCCGCTGCTGGGCGTCATCGATTGTCTTCAAATTAGTATGGCTGTATGTATGGTTGCCGATGGCAAAGCCCATTTCATGGATTTTCTTCAGATTCGCTTTTTCTTCTTCGGTGTCGAGAAAATGCCCGTTGACAAAAAAGATCGCCGGAACGTCAGCTGCCTTCAATGTTTCAGCCATCCCGACCGAATGCTCAGCCGGTGCATCGTCAATGGTTAGCAATACAGCTTGCGCAGGAGCTTCCCCAATTGGTTCAACGCCCCAGTTCGCAGGATTAAGACGATATGCCGGTTCCGCTTGTTCAACTGGTGGTTCAGGTTCTTCAGGCGCTTCTTCCGGCACTGGAACCTCTTCTTTTGCAGGTTCCGGTGCTTCAGCAGGCGCGGTCTCTTCCTGCTGCACAGCTTCTTCGCTGACCGCATTTCCGCATCCTGCCAATAATATTGTGCTGGCCAATAAAACTGCCCATTTTTTCTGTATCATAGATGATCACCATCGCCCTTTCAGTGAAATTTTACCATAAATTTTTGCATAAAAAAAGAAGCCGTGCACATTGCAGCGGCTTCTTTCCTTATTATTTAATGATGTGGATTGGAGTGCCAAGCGCTACTTCCGCAGCTTCCATCGTAATCTCAGCCAAAGTCGGATGAGCGTGGATTGTCATGGCGATATCTTCAACAGTCATTCCTGCTTCGATTGCAAGGCCAAGTTCAGCGATCATGTCAGATGCGCCTGCACCAACGATTTGTGCACCAAGCAACAAGCCGTCTTCTTTGCGTGAAACCAGTTTTACGAAACCGTCAGGAGCGTTCAGAGACAAAGCACGGCCGTTTGCGCCAAATGGGAATTTCGCAGCTGACGCTTCGAATCCTTCTTCTTTTGCTTGCTCTTCTGAAAGTCCGACACTTGCAAGTTCAGGATCTGTAAAGCAGACCGCAGGAATCGCCAAGTAATCAACAACTGATTTTTCACCAGCAATCGCTTCTGCAGCAACTTTGCCTTCGTATGATGCTTTATGAGCCAATTGCAGGCCAGCGACAACATCACCGATTGCATAGATATTCGAGATGCTTGTACGGCATTGTTTGTCGACTTCGATCAAGCCGCGTTCAGACATTTTCAAGCCCAATTCTTCAAGGCCCATTTCGTCTGTATTCGGACGGCGTCCGACAGTAACCAATACGTAATCAGCTTCAAGTGTTTTTTCTTCCCCGCCTGCTTCATATGTCACTTTGACGCCTGCATCGGATTCTTCAACGCCTTTTGCTGATGCTTTTGTAATGACTTCGACGCCTTTTTTCTTCAAGCCTTTTTTGACGATAGCCGTCATTTGCTTTTCAAATCCAGCCAAAATGTCAGGTGCGCCTTCAAGAATCGTAACTTCAGAACCCATATTCGCAAATGCAGTTCCTAGTTCCGTACCGATATAACCGCCGCCGATGACAACAAGTTTGCCAGGCAATTCTGTAAGAGCCAAAGCCCCTGTAGAGTTGATGACGCGCTTCGTGAATTTGAACGTCGGAATTTCAACCGGACGAGATCCAGTAGCAATAATGACGTTTTTGAATTTATAAGTCTGAGACGATTTTTCGTCCATGATGCGGACTGTGTTTTCATCTACGAAATAAGCTTCGCCACGGACGATTTCAACTTTATTGCCTTTTAGCAATGATTCAACGCCGCCAGTCAATTTTTTCACAACGCCGTTTTTGAATTCTTGTGCTTTTTCAAAGTTAAGGGAAACTTCTTTTGCAATAATCCCCATGTCTTCAGAATGCTTCGCCTCTTCGAAACGGTGTCCTACAGAAATCATCGCTTTTGAAGGGATACAGCCGACATTCAAGCATACTCCGCCGATGTATTCTTTCTCAACGATTGTTACTTTTTGGCCAGTTTGCGCTGCACGGATTGCTGCTACATATCCGCCAGGGCCTGAACCGATGACGAGCGTGTCTGTTTCGATCGGAAAATCTCCTACTACCATAAGTTTTACGCCTCCATTAATAATAATTCTGGTTCGCTTAATAAACGCTTGATGTGATTTAATGCATGCTGTGCAGTTGCTCCATCAATCATTCGATGATCGAAGCTCAATGATAATGCTAACACAGGTGCTGCTACAATTTCACCATTTTTAATTACTGGTTTCTCGGCGATGCGGCCGATTCCAAGGATTGCCACTTCCGGGTGGTTGATGACCGGCGTGAACCATTGGCCGCCAGCTGAACCGATATTCGTGATCGAGCAAGACGCGCCTTTCATTTCTGCAGGCGACAATTTGCCGTCGCGTGCTTTCGTTGCCAAGCCGTTGATTTCGTCGGAAATCGCGAACACTGATTTGCGGTCAGCATTTTTAATGACCGGCACAAGCAGGCCTTTTTCCGTATCAGCAGCGATGCCGATGTTGAAATAATGCTTTTGGATGACTTCGCTTGTTTCGTCATCGAACGACGTGTTCAATGCCGGGAATTCGCGCAATGTGCTGACGAGTGCTTTGACCACGTACGGCAAGTAAGTCAATTTAATTTCTTTTTCTGCTGCAATGTCTTTGAACTTTTTGCGGTGTGCAACAAGTTCTGTCACATCGACTTCGTCCATCAACGTTACGTGCGGTGCCGTTTGTTTTGAGTGGACCATCGCTTTGGCAATGGCACGGCGCATGCCGGACATTTTTTCGCGCGTTTCAGGGAATTCACCTTCTGGTGCAGGAGCTGCTTTCGGAGCCGCTTCTTTAGAAGATTCTTTTGCAGCCTCTTCTTTTGGCACTGCTTCTGCAGTTTCAGTGCTTGCTGCCGGCGCATCTGCTGCTTGCTGCTGTCCGCCGATCATGAACGATTCGATGTCTTCTTTCAAGATGCGGTCGTTATTTCCTGAGCCAGTAACTTGAGTGATGTCGACGTCTTTGTCGCGTGCAAATTTGCGGACGGATGGCATTGCGATAACGCGTGCATTCGGATCTTTCGGCGCATTTTGTGCTTGCGCCTGTGAACCAGCACCTGTTTCTTCTGATGCCGGCTGTTCTTCTTTCGCCGGTTCTTTATCAACATTTTGGGCAGCTTCCGCTGTTCCAGCCTGTACTTGTTCTTCTGTTTCTTCTTCGCCTTTAGGTTCTTCTTTTTTCTCAGGAGCCGGTGCTGGCTCTTCGCCTGAACCTTCATTGTCAGCCGCGTCATCGCTCTCGATGCGCACGAGCACATCTCCAACAACTGCAACTGTTCCTTCTTCGACAATGATTTCTTTAACTGTGCCCGATACTGGCGACGGCATTTCAACTACCGCTTTATCGTTCTGCACTTCAAACATGATGTCGTCTTCTTCAATGCGGTCTCCCGCTTTTACGAACCATTTTACGATTTCACCTTCGTGGATACCTTCACCGATATCCGGTAAACGAAATTCAAAAGCCATTAGTTTCACCCTTTCTATTCTCGAACATTAAAACGTTAGAACTTTTTTAGCTGTTTCTACTATATCCTTCGAATTTGGAAGCCAAACTTGTTCAGCCTGCGAGAATGGGAAGATGGAATCCGGTGCAGTTACACGCAGAACCGGCGCCTCGAGGCTCAAGATTGTACGGTCCATCAGTTCTGCAACGATGTTTGCAGCGATGCCCGCTTGCTTCTGAGCTTCTTGCACGACCATTGCACGCCCAGTTTTCTCAACTGAAGCGACAAGCGTTTCGATGTCAAGCGGCTGGATAGTGCGCAAATCGATCACTTCTACTGAAAAATCTTCTTTTTCAAGTTCTTCTGCAGCTTTCAAGCTTTCTTGGACCATTGCGCCATAGGCGATGATCGTCAAGTCTGTGCCTTCACGCTTCACGTCGGCTTTGCCGAGTGGAATCGTGTATGATTCTTCCGGAACTTCCTGGCGCCCTGAACGGTATAATTTCAAATGCTCCAGGAAGATGACAGGATCGTTGTCGCGGATAGAAGAAATAAGCAAGCCTTTTGCGTCATACGGTGTGGACGGGATGACAACTTTCAAACCTGGCTGTGAAGCCATCAAGCCTTCCAATGAATCCGCGTGCATTTCAGGTGTGTGCACACCGCCGCCGAAAGGCGAACGGATTGTGACAGGCGAATTCAAGCTGCCGCCGCTGCGGAAACGCATGCGTGCCATTTGTCCGCTGATTGAATCCATCACTTCATAAACAAAACCGAAAAATTGGATTTCAGCTACCGGGCGGAACCCTTGAAGGCCTAAACCGATTGCCAGTCCGCCGATTCCTGACTCTGCCAAAGGCGTGTCAAAAACGCGGTCTTCTCCGAATTCTTTTTGCAGCCCTTCCGTAGCACGGAAAACGCCGCCGTTATTGCCGACATCTTCTCCAAAAACCAGAACATTTTCATCGTCTTTCATCTCAGTTCTTAGAGCGTCGGTGATTGCTTGAACCATAGTCATTTGTGCCATCGCTTATTTCGACTCCTTTGCTTTGTAGATATCGAGCTGTTCCTGAACGTTGAATGGGATTTCTTCGTACATAATTTCAAGCATATTCGTAACCGTCTGCTTCGGAGCGCTGTCTGCTTTTTTGATCGCGGCTTTGATTTCATCCTTCGCCTGTTCAATTACTTCGTTTTCTTTTTCTTCGTTCCACAAGCCTTTCGCTTCAAGGTATTTACGGAAGCGGATAAGCGGATCTTTCTTTTCCCACTCGCTGTCTGTGTCCGATGTACGGTAGCGTGTCGGGTCATCCCCTGCCATCGTATGCGGTCCGTAGCGGTAGCAAAGCGTTTCGATCAATGTCGGGCCTTCGCCTTTGACAGCGCGCTCGCGAGCGTCACGTGTTACTGCATAAACCGCCAACGGATCCATGCCATCTACTAGGACGCCTGGGATTCCGGCTGCAACAGCTTTTTGGGCAATTGTTTTAGCGGATGTCTGAAGTTCACGCGGAGTGGAAATCGCGTATTGGTTGTTTTGCACAATGAAGATAGCCGGCGAACGGAATGATCCCGCAAAGTTGATGCCTTCGTAGAAATCTCCTTGAGATGAACCGCCATCACCTGTATATGTAACAGCAACTGCTTCTTTTTTGCGTTTCTGCAAGCCTAATGCAACACCGGCTGCCTGAATGAATTGCGCGCCGATAATGATTTGAGGAGGCAAAATGTTCAAGCCTTCTTCCATTTGGTTCCCCATGAAATGGCCGCGTGAAAATAGGAAGGCCTGGTGAAGCGGCCAGCCGTGCCAGATCAATTGAGGTACGTCGCGGTAGCCCGGTAAAATGAAATCGTCTTTCGTCAACGCGAAATGAGACGCCAATTGTGAAGCTTCCTGTCCTGCAGTAGGTGCGTAGAATCCAAGGCGCCCTTGGCGGTTCAATGAAATCGAACGTTGGTCAAGAATGCGTGTGAACACCATGCGGCGCATCAATTCCTGCAAATCTTCATCCGATAGTTTCGGGTCCGCCTCTTCATTGACGATCTCGCCTTCTTCATTAAGAATCTGGACCATTTCAAACTTTTCTTCAATTGCGTGCAGTGTTTCCACTGGTTGGAACTGCTGTGATTTTTTCGCAGCCATAATAGCAACTCTCCTTTATCTGTATTAAAATTATTTTATTCAATTAGTAATACAATGCATATACTTTTTCAGTATACGTGAGAAAATTTTGCAGGTCAATCATAGCTAACCTATAAGCCATAAGCATTATATGAAAATAGAAAATTCCATCACATTCCATCTGTACTAGTTAAAGTGAAAGACCTGTGCTATATTACAGTGAACTTCCACGAAGCTTTTATAACACAGAAAAAGCGGCCGCGAGGGCCGCTTACTCTTCACTTTTTTCAATTTCGCTGATGACGCTGTTTTTCAGTTCATTGAACTGTTCGGTCTTTTCATTGAATGCTGTAACAGCATCCTGTACAAGCTGGTTCTGGCCATTGACCGCCAGCGCTTTTTCCTGCAAGGACTGGAGAGTGGAGTTTTCATCTTGCAGCATCGTATATAATTCCTGCTGCTGCATGTTCAGATTTTCATAAGCGTCAGCAAAAGCCGCGTGCGCTTCAAAGCGCTCCTGCATCTTCGCCTTTAAGTCCGTCAAACCGGATTTGACGTTCTCTTCGTCGGTTTCTTCTATTACTGCGTCAATTTCTTTGAAATTTTCCTGCGCAGCAGCCATCGATTCCTTCTCACTAGCCAGAAGTTCCAAACGTTCCTTGGCTGATGCAATCGCTTCTTCTGCTTGCGCACCAACTTCTTCCTGCTCTTCCTGAGTCAATGACATGATCGACTCAAAAAGCTGTTGTTCATCCTCTTCCAGTTTCTGCATATCTTTTTGTGTATCGCGATAATCTTTTTCAGCATCAAATGTACTTTTTAAAACGCTATCCAATTGTTCTTCCGCCGCCGGCCCTGAACATGCGCCTAAAAACAGTGCACTTGAAATTACAGTGGCCGTAATCACTTTATTCAATATAAACCCTCCCCTTAATCCTTCCTTTAACTATAATGTCGCCATTTAAAAAACACAACTGCGTGATGGATAGAGCGGAACGGATGACCAATTAGTTATTTTTCCTTCAACATTTCATAAGCTGATTTTCTTTTCCTGAAAAGCTTTTTTAAGATATAATTACTATAACGGCAAGAATGAAAGGATGAAACCTGTTGATATTAATGAAAGACATTATACGCGAAGGCCACCCGACCTTAAGAAAGCGATCGGAAGAAGTGGCGCTTCCCCTATCGGCTGAAGACAAGGCTTTGGCTGAAAGCCTTTTGGAATATGTAAAAAATAGCCAGGATGATGAGCTTGCTGAAAAATACGACCTTCGCGCAGGCGTCGGGATCGCGGCTCCGCAAGTCAATCAAGCAAAGCGGATATTCGCACTTTATTTCGACCCTTCCACTGAAGAGAATATGAGCCTGATCGCAATTAATCCGAAAATTGTCAGCCACTCTGTGGAAAAATCCTATTTGACCACTGGCGAAGGCTGCCTATCGGTTGACCGCGCCGTGCCCGGCTATGTGCCGCGCTATGCACGCATTACCGTTAAAGCATACAACCTACAAGGTGAAGAGTATAAAATGCGCTTGAAGGGATTGCCGGCCATTGCTTTCCAGCACGAACTCGACCATTTGAATGGCATCATGTTCTTCGACCACATCAATGCCGAGAATCCGTTTGCCGAAATTGAAAATGCAACACCAATTGAAAGAGGCTCGGGAGAATAATCTCCCAAGCCTTTTTTTATGCTTTTATGCGCTATTAAATTAAGCCCAAATGTTTGAAGGCTTTCGCTAAACCGTCGTTGTCAACATGATCTGTGATGTAAGAAGCGATCGCTTTTGTCTGCTCATGCCCATTGTCCATCGCGACACTGTATCCGGCGGTCTCCATCATCTGCAAATCGTTCAAGCCATCGCCGAATGCAATCGTGTCTTCGATTGAATGGCCGGTCAATTTGATGAGGCGCTTGATGCCGCTTGCTTTCGTGCCGCCTTTTGGCAAGATATCGCAAGACACGCGGTGCCAGCGCACGAAATCGACCGTCTTGAACTTGTCGTGGTATTGCTGCTCCTCTTGTTCTTCACAAAAAACCAGCGCCTGGTAGATTTCGTTGTCGGCATGAAATCCTGCTTCGGTTTCCGGGTGCAAAAACTTAAGGCTCTTGATGCTTTCCTCAATGTGGGGATGGTAATCGATCGATGACACCATTTTGGTTTCATTCATGAAGACCAGAGGATGGTCCTGCTGTTCTGCATATTCGTAAATCGATTCGAGTGTTTCCGGATCCAGCGATTCTTTGTGGATCGGCTTTTGCTGGTGGACGATATACTGGCCATTAAATGAAATGAATGTGTCGATGTCCAGCTCTTTCCGCAATTCTTCAAACATGAATGGCGCACGGCCTGTTGCGATTGCCAATTCATGGCCGTTTTCACGCGCTTGTGCTAGCGCGGATTTTGCGCTGGCCGGCAATTCCTTGTGTGAGTTCAATAAGGTTCCGTCAATATCGAGCAATAATAATTTTCCCATTGGTTAAAATCTCCATTTCTAAAAAAGAATATGCAAAGCCCGCACCTTTACAATTGTCAGAAAATATAGTATAATGCCGGCAAGGAGTGAGTTAGCCATGCTGAAACGTCTAAAGAGAAAACTGCTTAGACAGCTCAATGGCATCATGAACAAAAAGAAAATCGCATAATTATTCGGCCCTTCTAAAAGAAATTAGGAGGGCTATTCTTTATTTTAGAACATTGTCGTGATAATATAAAGAAAGTGAATTTAATTGAACGTGTAAAAGGAGAGCAAAATATGATTTTTAAAGTATTATATCAGGAAAACCGTGCAGAGGTACCAGTTCGCGAAAACACTCAAAGCCTCTATGTTGAAGCTTCATCCGAGCGTGAAGTAAGAGACCATTTGAAAGACCGCAATTACAACATCGAATTCATCCAGCTGCTTGAAGGCAACCACCTTCAATACGAGCAAGACAGCCCGAATTTCGAATTAGAGAGTTTGGAATAAACGATGAAATTCGTTAAAAATGATCAAGTTGCAGTTTTCGCCCTCGGCGGACTAGGTGAAATCGGCAAAAACACATACGGCGTGCAATTCCAGGATGAAATCATCCTGATTGACGCCGGCATCAAATTTCCGGAAGACGATTTGCTCGGAATCGATTATGTAATTCCGGATTACACTTATTTGGTAAAGAACGCTGATAAGATCAAAGGCCTTTTCATCACACACGGCCACGAAGACCATATTGGCGGCATCCCTTATTTATTGAAACGGATCAATATCCCGGTATATGGCGGCAAGCTCGCTTTAGGTCTGCTCCGCAAAAAATTGGAAGAACATGGTTTGCTGCGCCAAACGAAGATGATCGAAATTGGGGAAGACGATGTAATCAAATTCCGCAAAACTTCTGTCAGCTTCTTCGGCACAACCCACAGTATTCCGGATTCGTTCGGCGTTGTCGTTAAGACGCCGCCTGGCAGCATTGTCCATACAGGAGATTTCAAATTCGATTTCACACCTGTCGGCGAACCGGCGAACTTGTTGAAAATGGCTCAAATCGGCAGCGAAGGCGTTCTTTGCCTGCTGTCCGACAGCACAAACGCTGAAATTCCGAACTTCACGATGTCGGAACGCAAAGTCGGCGAAACGATCAAAGACATTATGAGAAAAGTGGATGGCAGATTGATCTTTGCTACATTCGCTTCGAATATTTACCGCTTACAGCAAGTTACAGATGAAGCGGTAGCGCAAGGCCGCAAAATCGCGGTATTCGGCCGCAGCATGGACAACGCCATGACGATTGGCCGCGAACTTGGCTATATCAATGCGCCTGAAGATGCCTTTGTCGATACCCAAACCTTGAACAGATTGCCGGCAAACGAAACATTGATTCTTTGCACTGGTTCCCAAGGTGAACCGATGGCGGCTCTGTCGCGCATCGCTAACGGCACACACCGCCAAATTCAGATCCAGCCAAATGATACAGTCGTCTTCTCGTCTTCCCCGATTCCGGGCAATACGAGCAGCGTCAACCGCACGATCAACTTGCTGTTCCGCGCCGGGGCTGATGTTATCCACGGTTCGTTGAACAATATCCATACATCCGGCCACGGATCGCAGGAAGAAAACAAATTGATGCTGCGTTTGATCAAACCGAAGTACTTCATGCCGATCCACGGTGAATACAGAATGCAAGCACAGCACGCAGAACTTGCTGTCGATTGCGAGGTACCGCGTGAAAACACATTCATCATGGAAAATGGTGACGTGCTGGCAATGGGCGAAAACGAAGCTTCAGTTGCCGGCCGCATCCCTTCCGGCGATGTTTACATCGACGGCAGCGGAATCGGCGACATCGGCAACATCGTTTTACGCGACCGCCGCGTCCTTTCTGAGGAAGGGCTGGTTATCGTCGTTGTCAGTGTCGACATGAAGAACAATAAAATGGTGTCTGGTCCGGATATCATCTCCCGCGGTTTCGTCTATATGAGAGAATCCGGCACGATGATCTACGAAGCCCAGCAAATGCTGAACCGCCATTTGAAGAAAAAGATCCACGGCAAGGATACGGAATGGTCAGAACTAAAAAATGACATTTCCGATGTCTTAGGACCGTACCTGTTCGAAAAAACAAAACGCCGCCCAATGATCTTACCGGTCATCATGGAAGTGTAAACAGAACTAAAAAGACAGTCCCGCAAGCCATTGATGGCTTGCGGGACTGTCTTTTTTAGCGTTTAATTCAATACTTTTTTCTCAAAGCGGTTGATGTCCGAATCCGAGCCGATAATGATCAGCACATCCGCCAACTCGATTTCCATGTCCGCTTGCGGTGACACGATGATGTCTTTTTCGCGTTTAATGGCAACAATGTTGATGCCGTATTTTGCGCGGATATCGAGGCCAATCAATGTGCGTCCTGCAAGTTTTTCATTGGCCTGGACTTCTGCAATCGAATGCTCGTCTGACAGCTCCAAATAATCGAGTACGTTGTTCGACAGCATATTATGCGCAATGCGTATACCCATATCCCGTTCCGGGTGGACAACGCGGTCAGCACCGATTTTGTTCAGCACTTTCGCATGATAGTCGTTTTGGGCTTTTACGGTGATTTGCTTGACCCCGATCTCTTTCAGCATCAATGTTGTCAGGATGCTGGCCTGAATGTTTTCGCCGATCGCGACAATGACGTGCTCAAAATTACGGATGCCCAGCGATTTAAGTACGGTTTCATCTGTTGTATCCGCTACTACCGCTTGAGTCGCAATTGACGCAAATTCATCCACCCGTTCCGAGTCTTTATCAATCGCCATGACGGCTGCGTCCTGTTCGATCAGTTCACGGACAATGCTGCCGCCGAAGCGCCCTAGCCCTATTACTACGAATTCCTTTTTCATGTCCATCCCCCAAACTCATTGACTGTTCTCATTTTATCACAAGTACCAGATGGATTGACAAGCCTTGTTGCGTTTTCCCCACTTATCCACCACAAAAAGACAATAAAAAACCCCGCTCATCGGCGGGGATCCAGCGGCCTTTTCGGCCGTTTGTCACAATATTCGCATGTGGCATCGCTGCATTTCTCTTCGCGCCATTCGTTGCAGCCTGAGCAATAGCTCGCATCAAATTCGTCGTCGAATGTCAGTTTTGACAGGCAGGAATGGCAATACGTATGAACGTCCATCCAGTTGATGAACTTTTTATCTGCCAAAAGGTAAAGTCCCTGCTGTTCTTGTTTGTAATTCATAATAGAAGATTTTTGGACTACACGTTTTTTAGGGTCCAAGAAAAAATTCATTTTGCTATTCACTCAAATCACTCCCAAAATTGGTTAAGCTTTTTCCGTTTTGCTGCGAGCGGTGGCTGGGATTCCGTTGCACGGAATTCCCGGCGCCCATCAATGCGATGGCGCAGCCAATTAATTTATAAGTTCGCTGTCATTGTATGTTTTGTGTTTTGCACTTTCTCTATGATAGTAAATCATTGCAGTAAAAAGCAATAGATATGTTCCAATTAAGTTTAAATAATATCAATTTGACTCTCCTCTGTTTTTTTGTATAATAAAAGATGCTAATAGTAAACTTTCAATCTACTTTAACTAAACTTTTGTTTGATTGGCTCAGTAATTCTTAATGGAGGGATAATATGGAGATCGGGGCAAAAATCAAGCGCCTGCGCTTAAAGAACGGTTTGACACAAGAAGAACTTGGCGAGCGGACAGATCTGAGCAAAGGGTTTATTTCCCAGCTCGAACGGGATATGAACTCCCCTTCGATTGAAACTCTTTTTTCCTTGCTTGAAGTGCTGGGCACGACGCCCAGAGATTTTTTCGACGATACAGATAAAGAAACGAAAATCAGGTATACGCCGCAAGACCATGTTGTGCACAAAGACGAGGAAGCCGGCTACGAAATAGATTGGCTCGTCGCCACTTCAAATGAAAAAGAGATGGAACCGGTTTATTTGACGCTCTACGGCAACGGGCATTTCAAGCGGTTCGAGCCTTCCCTGGCGGAGACGTTCATCTATGTTATTGAAGGAAGCGTTCGCCTGGTCCTTGGCAGCACTGAATACACAGCAAATACCGGTGACTCCATTTATTACGAAGCTTCCGACAATCACCAATTGATCAATAATGCAGACGGCAAAACGGAATTGATCATTGTCGCCACACAATCTTATTTATAAACCAGGAGGGATCATATGTCTGACCAATCAATCATCCGATTTGATAACGTGACACAAACTTATAACGGGGATGCCCCGGTTCTGAAAGATATCAGCTTTGAGCTGGAAAAAGGGAAATTCTATACACTTCTTGGTCCATCGGGCTGCGGCAAAACGACGATTCTGCGTTTGATTGCCGGCTTTATCACGCCGACGCAAGGCGATATCTATATCGAAGGCAAGAAAGTCAATAAGATACCGGCGAACGAGCGCCAAGTAAACACGGTGTTCCAGGATTATGCCCTCTTCCCTCATTTGAATGTCTTTGAAAATGTCGCATTCGGCCTGCGCATCAAGAAAGTGAAAAAGTCGGAAATCGACCGCCGCGTCAAAGAAGCGTTGGAATTCGTCAATTTGAAAGGCTATGAAAACCGTGAAATTCTGGAGATGTCCGGCGGCCAGCGCCAGCGCGTCGCCATCGCCCGCGCAATCGTCAATGATCCTGAAGTGATTTTGCTGGATGAACCGTTGTCCGCATTGGACTTGAAGCTCCGCACCGAAATGCAGTACGAGCTGCGGGAATTGCAGCAGCGTTTGGGCAAGACATTCGTTTTCGTCACCCATGACCAGGAAGAGGCGCTCGCGATGTCCGATGAGATCTTCGTCATGAAAGACGGAGAAATCCAGCAAAGCGGGACACCGATGGATATTTACGATGAGCCGATCAACCGCTTTGTGGCGGACTTTATCGGTGAATCGAACATCGTTGCCGGTGTCATGGCCGCCGATTACCGGGTGCGTTTCGCCAATAAGGAATTCGAATGCGTCGACCAGGGCTTGAACCCGAACGAGCAAGTTGAAATCGTCATCCGTCCGGAAGATTTGGAAATCACTTCGGTCGAGCAAGGAAAAATGGCGGTCGTCGTCGACACGCAATTATTCCGCGGCGTGCATTTCGAGATTTCCACACTCGATGAAGTGGGCAACGAATGGCTTGTCCATTCCACTAAAAAAGCGGAAGTCGGTTCACGCATCGGGCTCGATTTCGAACCTGAAGCCATCCACGTCATGCGCTTGAACGAAACCGAAGAAGCATTTGACGCGCGGCTTGAATCGTACGGGGCTGAAAGCCATGAGAAATAATTCATCGCGCCCTTTCTACCTGATTCCGTATTATTTGTGGATTGCACTCTTTGTCATCGCACCGATTGCGCTGATCGTCTATTATTCGTTTTTTGACATCAGCGGCAATTTGACGTTCGATAATTACAAGAACTTTTTCTCTTCCGTTTATTTGCGGCTGACGCTCAGCTCGTTCTGGTACGCCTTCCTGATTACGGTGTTCACGCTGATCGTTGCGTACCCGACAGCCTATTGGCTGACCAAGACGAAGCATAAGCAATTATGGCTCCTATTGATCATCATCCCTTCTTGGATCAACTTATTATTGAAAACCTATGCGTTCATCGGCATTTTCGGGCTTTATGGCCCGGCGAACCGATTCCTGAAAGCGATTGGCATCGGCGAACAGCAGATTCTCTTTACTGATTTCAGCTTTATCTTCGTGTCGGTTTATATTTTCATTCCGTTCATGATTTTGCCGATTTTCAATTCGCTCGATAAGATGAATCCCGCATTGATTGACGCGTCACGTGATTTAGGCGCTTCTTCATGGGTGACTTTCCGCCGCGTCATTTTTCCGCTCGCCATCAACGGCGTGAAATCCGGCATCCAGGCCGTCTTCATCCCTGCCCTGTCGCTTTTCGTCATCACACGCTTGATCGCGGGCAATAAAGTCATCACGCTGGGTACGGCCATTGAACAGCAATTCCTTGTCACCCAAAACTGGGGCATGGGTTCGACAATTGCCGTATTCCTGATCTTGTTCATGATCATCATCATGATGCTGACCGGCCAGCGCGACAAAGGAGGCATGGCAAATGGGAAAATTAAGTAAGAAAGGCAAAGCCTATTTGGCTGTGGTCTTCATCATCCTGTATGCACCGATTTTTTACCTGATTTTCTATTCATTCAATAGCGGCGGCACGATGTCGTCGTTTGAAGGATTTACACTGGAGCATTACGGCGCTGTTTTCAGCGACACCCGCCTCATCATCATTTTGATGAACACGGTCATTGTTGCCCTGCTTTCTTCGCTGATTGCGACCGCGATCGGCGTGCTCGGCGCGATCGGCATCGTCTTTTTGCGCAACCGCAAAATGCGCAATGCAGTCTTGTCGCTGAATAATATTTTGATCGTCAGCCCGGACGTCATCATCGGGGCATCATTCCTGATTTTGTTCACGATGATCGGTGTCAAGCTCGGCTTCGCGTCCGTGCTGATTTCGCACATCGCGTTCAGCATTCCGATTGTTGTCATTATGGTGCTGCCGAAGCTGCAGGAAATGAGCGATAGCTTGATCGATGCAGCGGCAGACCTTGGTGCATCAAAACGCGATATCCTGACGAGGGTCATCATCCCGTTCATCAAGCCCGGAATTTTTGCCGGCTTTTTCTTGGCGCTCACGTATTCATTGGACGATTTCGCGGTGACGTTCTTTGTCACTGGCAATGGCTTTTCCACATTATCGGTAGAAATCTACTCGATGGCACGCGCCGGTATCACATTGACGATCAATGCATTGTCAGCTCTCATCTTCATCGTCACGCTTGGACTGGTGATCGGTTATTACAGCTTTAGCCAGCGCGCGTCTCGCAATACGCCAGGAACAGGAGGCCTGTGATATGAAAAGCATCGTACAGACAAGCATAGCGATCCTCATCGTCTCGGCATTGCTGATTTACGGGGTATCTGCATTGGAAAAAGGCTCTTCTGCATCTGGAGGCGGAACAATTACCGTCTACAACTGGGGCGAATACATCGATCCGGAATTGGTCGCGCAATTTGAAGAAGAAACGAACATCAACGTCATCTATGAAACCTTCGATTCGAACGAAGCCATGATGACGAAAATTGAGCAAGGCGGCACCTCGTATGACGTCGCCATGCCTTCTGAATACGCCATCGAAAAAATGAAGGAAAACGATTTGCTGATCCCGATTGATTTGGAGAAGATCCCGAACCTCCAAAACATCGACCCTTATTTCCTGGATTTGCCGTTTGATCCCGGCAATGAATATTCCATCCCCTATTTCTGGGGGACTGTCGGCATCGCTTTCAACCCAAGCTTGCTTGACGGCCAGACGTTCGAAAGCTGGGATGACCTTTGGGACCCGTCTTTGAAGCAGGAAGTCATCCTCGTCGACAGCGCACGCGAAGTGATCGGCATGGGCCTCAACAGCCTCGGCTACTCGCTGAATTCGACCGATCTTGGCGAGTTGCGTGAAGCAACGGATAAACTGAAGACGCTCGGCCCGAATACGAAAGCGATCATCGGCGACGAAATCGTTGAAATGATGCGCCGCGAAGAAGCGGCTGTTGCATTGACTTGGTCGGGCCAGGCAGCCGATATGATGTACGTGAATGAGGAAATTGATTTTTCCGTACCCGAGGAAGGTTCAAATCTATGGTTCGACAACATGATCATTCCGAAAACTGCCGATAATGTCGAAGGCGCACACGCATTCATCAATTTCATGCTGGATGCGGAAGTAGCCGCGCAGAATGCCGAATATGTCGGCTATTCGACGCCGAACCAGGCCGCGATGGAGTTAATGGATCCTGAAGTTACTGGAGACGAGCGATTCTATCCGACAGAAGAAATGCGCGAACGCCTCGAAGTCTATGAAAACCTGGGCCTTGAGATGCTTGGCGTCTACAACGAATTGTTTTTGGAATTTAAAATGGATATGGAAAAATGACAGGCAGAGCTTCTGCCTGTTTTTTTCTTTGGCTTCCGGGTATTGTATTAAATGACGTTGTGGTAAACTTTTAGACACACGAAAGAATAAGAGAGAAGGATCGACGATGGCCCAAAAATCAAATAAATTCGCTTTATATGTGCTGATGTTCAATATGTTCATCGCGATGAGCGGCATCGGGCTGATCATCCCTATCATGCCCGAATACCTCGATACATTCGGGGTTGCCGGCCAAGCGCTCGGCACATTGATTGCCACTTTCGCCTTGGCACAATTTCTGTTTTCTCCGCTGTCCGGTGAACTTTCGGACAAATACGGCCGCAAGAAACTGATTATCATCGGCTTAATCATCTTCGGCTTATCTCAATTGGTCTTCGGCCTTGCTTCCGATTTATGGATTTTATACTTAGCACGCTTTTTCAGCGGATTAGGGGCTGCTTTCCTGATTCCGCCGATGATGGCTTTTGTAGCGGACATCACCACCTACGATGAACGCGGCAAAGGAATGGGGCTTCTCGGGGCTTCGATGTCGCTCGGCTTTATGGTCGGCCCTGGATTCGGCGGCTTTCTCGCAGAAGTCAGCCTGCAATTTCCGTTCTTCGTCGCAACCGCAGTCGCTTTGATTGCAGCCGTGATTTCGCAATTCGCTTTGCCGGACGTTGCTCCGACCATCGAAGCTGCCCCCGCCAAACGCGAAAATCTCTTGCAGCAATTGAAAAGGTCCACCTATACGCCTTACTTCGTGATGCTGATTGTCATGTTCATCTTTGCATTCGGATTGGCCAATTTCCAATCGACGATCGCTTTGTATGTCGATAAGAAATACAGTTTCACGCCGAAGGAAATCGCGGTGCTCATCACCGTAGGCGGCTTTGTCGGCGTCATCGTCCAAACATTCGTCATCGACCGGCTGTTCAAGCGCTTCGGCGAAATGAAAGTCATTTTGGTCAACCTGCTGGTTTCCGCAGCAGCGATGATTGCTGTACTTTTCGTCAACACCTTCTGGACAATCCTGCTGGTCTCGGCCATTTTCTTTACAGCAGCTTCCCTCCTGCGGCCGGCCATCAATACGCTCATTTCCAAACTAGCCGGCAATGAACAGGGATTTGCCGCCGGCATGAACAACGCCTATATGAGTTTAGGAAACATGATCGGGCCTGCGCTTGCCGGAATCCTCTTCGATATCGACATGAGTTTCCCGTATATTTTTGGAACAGCCATCTTGATTACCTGCTTCTTCCTGGCAAATACGTGGTCATTGCGAAAACGCCAATTGCTTGCTGAAAGCCGGTCTAGCTGACGGCCTAATCGAGTGGCTATAATAAAAAAACAGACAGACGGCCACATGGCTGTCTGTCTGTTTTTATTGGCTTTTGAAAAATTCATAGATGAATTGCGGCAGCGTTGCCAATACCGCTTCATCCGGATCCAGTTTGGAATGGTGAAGGCCGTAAGGAGAACCGACACCCGCCCAAAACATGAGCCCCGGAATCTGATTGGTGAAATAACCGAAATCCTCACCCGTCATCGCCGCTTCGGCGCGCTGAGCAGAAACGCCTTTATAGCCGGCGGCGAATTGCAGAAATTGTTCTGCCAATTCTTCGTCATTATTCACTTCCAGGTAACTTGAGCCGTAATCGATGGTGACTCGGCAACGGAAACCTTCTTCTATTGCGCGGCAATGTGCTTCAATGCGGGACTTCATGTTCTGCATCGATTCCAAATTCAATGTGCGGATCGTCCCTTCAAGCCGCGCGTGTTCCGCTATGACATTCTGGACGGTCCCTGCAGTGAATTTGCCGACCGTCAATACCGCGGAATCCATCGGGTTGACGTTGCGGCTGACGATTGTCTGCAGCTGAAGCAATAGCGATGCCGCTGCCACTGCCATGTCTTCCGCATGATGCGGAAAAGCGGCATGGCCGCCTTTGCCTTGAAGGTCGATGAACAATTCCGAAGTGTTAGCAAACAACAAGCCCGGCTTTGTCGATACCGTCCCTGCCGGCATTTCCGGCGCGATGTGCAGGGCAAAAATGCGATCTGGCAAAAATGCAGGCATGTCGGCTTTCAGCCATTCCCGGAACGGCAAGGCACCGCCCGGCCCTTCTTCCGCGGGCTGGAACAAGATCACCACGTCATCTTTGATCGGCTCTGCAGTTAATTTCTCCAGCAATCCAAGCGCAACCGCCATATGGACATCATGCCCACAGGCGTGCATACGGCCTGGATGGACAGATGCAAAGTCATTGCCCGTTTCTTCCGTAATCGGCAAGCCGTCGATATCCGTGCGCCAGCCGATCAATTTGCTCGGGGCCGTGCCGGAAACCTTTACGGCCAAGCCGGTCTTCCATTCCACCACTTCCAGGCGCGCTTGCGGAAGCTCCTCGATGATGCTTTTCAACAGCGCCTGGGTTTTGACTTCCTGGAATCCGATTTCCGGTATTTGATGCAAAGCTCGTCTGATTTTTACTAAATCCATCGCAAATCGCCTCTTATAACTGGCGAAGTTCTTGTTTGATTTCCGTTTTCGAACGCGTTTTCTCGTCCATCAATTTAAGGACGCGCGCTGGCGTACCGCCGACTACTGAGTTGGCTGGAACGTCTTCGATGACAATCGCGCCGGCTGCAACAACTGCGCCTTCACCGATGCGGACGCCTTCCAAGACCACTGCATTCGCACCGATCATGACGTTGTCTTCTACAATGACAGGAGTCGCTGATGCAGGCTCGATCACGCCGGCCAGCACTGCGCCTGCTCCGATGTGGCAGTTTTTGCCGACAGTTGCGCGGCCACCCAAAATAACACCCATATCGATCATTGTGCCATCGCCGATTACCGCTCCGATGTTAATGACAGCACCCATCATGATGATGCAATTATTGCCGATTTCCACATTTTCACGGATAAATGCGCCTGGTTCGATGCGGCTATTGATGTTTTTCATATCCAATAACGGGATTGCTGAGTTTCTGCGGTCATTTTCTACCACTGAGTCTTCGATAGCTGCGCTATTCGCTTCAAGTGCTTTTTGCACTTCCGCCCATTCACCGAACACGATGGCATGATTGCCTTCGCCGAAAACTTTAGAGCCTGTGCCGTAGTCCAAAGAAGCAACGTTTTGCCCTTTAACATATACTTTGACTGGCGTTGATTTTGTTGCATTCTGTATGTACGAGATAATTTCATTTGCATCCATTTGTTTCATCAATAAAAACCTCTTTCTATGAGTGATGGTGTTATTATAACGGATTCAGAATAATAATTCAGTACTTTAGCTTAATAAAGCGGCATGTTTTTTCACGATATCGACAAATGCTTCTACTTGGCGCAGCTGGAATGCGGATTCGTAGCCGATAAGCCACGTATCACGAGTCAACTCCAATTCTTCCGCGCTGCTCGACAGCGGAATCTTGTGGACGCCTTCTGTCCCAGTCAGCGTGATGGAAGGCAGAATCGCATAGCCAATGCCGTTGACGGCCATTTGCTTGCACGTTTCAATCTGGTCGACGGTAATTTGGCGCTTCGGGCTTGAGGAAAAATGCTTTTGCCACCATTGTTGGATTTCCTCGTAATAATTCGAATCGCTTTTAAACTGGATGAACGGCCGTTCCGTCTTTTCCACTTGTTCGAGCGAAGTGATTTCCTTATCGACCAAATACAGCGTATCGCGGAATAAATGCATCTTCGTGCCTTTCCAATCGGTCTGTCCCCGGACGATGCCGACATGCGCTTCGCCTTCATATAGCGCACGGACGATATCCGAACTCCATCCGGTGATCAGCTGGATTTTCGCTTCCGGATAAAGCGTGACGAAATCTTTCAGCACTTTCGGCAGCCAATTCTGGCCAATGATTGTTGCGCAGGCGATTTTCAATGTACCGTGGACTTTAGACGTCAATGTATGAAGAATCTCGAATACCTCTTCTTTTCGCTCGATCATGTCAATCGAATAATTGATGACAAGCTCTCCCGCAGGCGTCGGCGTCAACCCTTTCTGCGAGCGGATGAACAATTGCTGCCCCCAGTCTTTCTCGATGGACTGCAGGCGCTGCGACAAAGCCGGCTGTGACAAGAACAGCCGTTCAGCCGCTTTCCGCATATTGCCTTCTTCCGCCAGCACTTTGATGATCAGTTCTTCATTAGCCATCGCTTTTCAGCCCTCTCTTTCGCGGCAGCCCAAAAATCAGCAGCAAGCTGATCAAGGCAAAAACCGCGGTCAACCCGTAAACGTTCTGAGATCCTAATTCGAGCCCTTCCTGCAGCACGCTGATCGTCTCCGGGGATAACGCTGCCCGGCTCTTCTCTGTCAGCAACTCGTTGACCGAGTTCAGCGTAAAACCTTCCCCGGTGCTGCGGAAATAATTCAGCAGCGTCACATTCAATACACTCCCCAACAATGCTGCGCCAATCGTACTCCCTAGATTCCGCATAAAAATGTTTGAAGCAGTCGCGGAGCCGCGCTGTTCATAGGAAACCGCCGATTGGATCGAAACGATGAACGCGGTGCTAGTAAGCCCCATCCCGACGCCGATGAAAAAGCTCGACATCGCCGCCCACCACGGGCCGAAACTTGCCTGCATCAGGACGAACAAGACGGTGCCGATAACCAATGACACGCCGCCAAGCAGCGAGGTTTGGAAATAACCGATTTTCAGCAGCAGTTTTCCTGAAAAGAACGCTGCAATCGGCCAGCCGATCGACATCGCGGTCAGCGTGAACCCGGCAATTGTCGCGGACTGTTCCATGACGCCCGTGACGTAGGCAGGCAAATAGCTCGTAACGCCAATCAGGATAATGCCTGTAAACAAGGAAACCAAGTTCGCGAATAAAATCGATTTATTGCGCCAAATGGAAAATGGCATCATCGGATCTTCCGCTTTTCGCTCCACAAAAACGAACAGGGTGAAAATGGCGGCCGCCCCGCCCAATAGCAAGAATGACTGAATAGATGCCCAGCTGAAACCGACGCCGCCTTCCACGAGCCAATAAAGGAACATGGACAGCGCAAGCGTCAGAAGAGCTGCTCCAGCGAAATCGATCGCCGGTTTCTTATGGTTCACCGGTTCCACCAAAAAGAACAGCACTCCCAGCAACGCCAGAATGCCGAGTGGGATATTGACCCAGAATACGTATTCCCAGCCGACTGTCGCCACTAAGACGCCGCCAATTGCAGGTCCGGTGACTGCGGAAATTCCCCAGACACTCGACAAATAGCCTTGTATTTTCGCACGTTCTTCATTCGTGTAGATATCTCCGACGATTGTCGTGGCAATCGGCAATACAGCTCCCGCTCCAATTCCTTGGACAAAGCGGAATAAGATCAATTGGTCCATTGATGTTGCCAGCCCGCAAAGAAGCGAACCGATCAGAAACAAGATGATCCCGACAGCGAATATCGGCTTGCGGCCAAAAATATCAGATAGCTTCCCATACAGCAGTACCGTAACCGTACTCATCAGCAGGTACGCCGAAAACACCCAGCTGTATTTGGAAAATCCGCCAAGCTCTGCAGATATGCTCGGCATCGCGGTTGAGACGATCGTCGCTTCCACTGCCCCGATGAACATCGCCAGCATGACGGACGCTAACACCAGCGGACGATTTGTTTTTTTCATATATTATGCCCTCTCTCTTGATGACAGAAAAAAGGCCTCGCAATGAGACCTCAAATGGCTATCCGATTCTTATTTTTTCAACTGGTAAATTTGCTTTTTCAATTGTTTCAGGACGACTCGGCGAGTCAAAATCCCCATAAACATTCCATCATCATCGATGACACATAAAAAGTTCTGGTCAATCAGCAGGTCCAATGCCCGCCGGAAGCGTTCATTAATATGGATCAGCGGAAAATCCCGCTCCATGATATCGTCTACTTTGATGTCAGGCAGCCGTTCATATTCAATGTGGTCGAGCCCCAGAATGGCGTCAGTTATACGCTGGGCGTTGATCAAACCGCGAAAACGGTATTTCGGATCCAGTACGGGAATCGCGGAATAGCCTGTTTTTGTCAAAACCAATAATGCGTGTTCTGCGCTATTGCCGACTTGGACATGGGCAACTTTTTCAGAAGAAATGATGAATTGTTCGATTGGCATATCAAGAAAATCTTTGCTAGGTAATGAAATCATGTACTCTACTCCTTTAACTTCATAAACGAGCCAACCTAAATCCGGTCGTTTTCATCATAACATATTACGGTAGCCGAAACTATTTTTCACTTTGTATTTGGCGAATAAACTGTAAGAATTTTCTAGAACGGGAACTTGTTTAGCCATTGTCCGCCGTCCAATGTGACAATCTCCCCGTTCATATAAGAAGCTCTTTCCGACATGATGAACGCTGCCAGTTCTGCCACTTCTTCCGGCTTCCCAAGGCGTCCAAGCGGAATAGATTCAAGTGTGCGTTTTGCCGCTTTCTCGGATTCCCATAATTTATCGGCTCCGCCTGTGCGTTCAATCGGCCCCGGTGCAATGCCGTTGACCCGGATGCCGTATTGCGTGCCCCATTCCACTGCCAATGTACGGGTCAATGACATGACTCCTGCTTTGGCGGCCGCGGAATGGGCAACACCTGCTCCTGCGTTCCATGCATAAGTGGCGAGCATGTTCAGGATATTTCCTTTCGTGCCATTTTCAATCCAGTAATTACCGACCGCGTGTGAACAGAAGAACGTGCCGTTCAATACGATATCAATGACAGAACGCCAGCCGTTAGGCGACAGCTTTTCTGCATGGACGATGAAATTGCCTGCCGCATTATTGACAAGGCCATCGATGCGCCCGAATTTCTCGTGTGCGAAGCTTACCATCGCTTTTGCGTGTTCCGGTTCACGGACATCCATTTGGAATACTTCCACAGAACCATTAAGCGCTTCCATCGAAGTGACAGCAGCATTCAACTTTTCCATATCGCGCCCCGTGATGATGACATTCGCACCTTCTTTTGCAAAACGTTCTGCCATATGATAGCCCATGCCGCTCGATCCGCCTGTTACAATAATCGTCTGCCCTTTGAACATTTCCATTTTCCCAATCCCCTTTTATGTGGTATTTTTCAATCCGGCGCCGCTGCCCGTCCAGTATACAGGTTCCCATTTATTTGGTATGATGGACATGCTTAATTAAGCAAATTCCAACTACAGAAAGGAATGGGTCCATGGCTACACAAAAAACGGATGCGGAAATTGCCCAAGCTATCTTCACCGTCAACCGGCACGCGAAAACCGCCCCTGACAACCAGTATTTATACGCCTTGAAAAAAGAAGCCTTATCGGCGATGATCAACAAAAACCGCGCCAAAAAAATCGGTCTTCACTTCAGCAAAAATCCCCGGAAAAGCCAACAACAATCATCAGTCCTCGTTCAATGCGGAAACTACTATTTTCACATGCTTCCGAAAAAAGAAGACTTTGAACAGCTTGACCATTTAGGCCAGTTGGATGAATCCTATCGGAATCCACCCAGCAGGATGAACCTGAAAACCGCCAAGGAGATCCTCAGCTCTTTCACTGGCCTTCAGCCGCAAAAGAAAGAAACTCCCCAAGCGCCTTTCGCCAAAACCTACCAGCCGAGAGACGCTGACCGGTTTTATTCACCTAAAAAATCCTATTTTGATTGACCTTCTCTTCCGCAGGCTCCCTGAGCCTGCGGATTTTTTTACTCTTCGTAATACTTGATCAATGCTTGTGTGCCGTTTTCGCCGTAGCCTTTATCAGCCAAGCTTTCATACATGCGCAATGATTGGCGAAGGCCTGGCAGTTCAAGCCCCATGGCTTCAGCTTCTTCAGCCGCGATTTTCATATCTTTGATGAAATGCTTTATGTAGAATCCTGGCTCGAAATCGCCATTGATGATGCGAGGCGCCAAATTGGACAGCGACCATGAACCCGCCGCGCCGGATGAAATCGACCGCAGCACCTGTTCCGGATCAAGTCCCGCTTTTTTCGCGTAGATCAGCGATTCGCAGACACCGACCATATTGGAAGCGATGATGATCTGGTTGCACATTTTCGTATGCTGGCCAGCACCCGCAGCCCCTTGATAGACGATATTCTGTCCAAGCAATTCGAATAACGGCAAAACCTCTTGGAAAACTGCCTCTTCTCCTCCGACCATGATTGACAAGGTGCCATTCTGTGCCCCTATGTCACCGCCAGACACCGGGGCATCCAACGATTTCACCCCTTGATCCTTAGCCGCTTCGTAAATCCGCTGCGCCAGTTTTGGCTGTGACGTGGTCATATCGACCACTACTGTTCCTATTTTAGCGCCTGCCAAGATGCCGTTATCGCCGAAGTAGACTTGTTCGACATCCGATGGGTATCCGACCATCGTGAACAATGTCTCTGCATGTTCCGCTGCCTGACGCGGCGACTCCATTAGCTTTGCCCCTAAAGCCACAAGGTTCTCCGCTTTTTTTGCCGTCCGTGTATAAATCGCCACTTCATGGCCAGCCTGCAATAAATGTTTGACCAGGCTATTGCCCATGACACCAGTCCCTATAAATCCAATCTTCATATGCAATCACTCCTTCTCTATATTACCAGTTTAGCAAAAATCTTCTGTTAATTCACATAAATATTAAACAACCCTGATCGCTGGTCCAAAAAATGCGCAAAAAAAAGAAGCCGATCCGCTATTCGGACCGACCACAAAAGGGGGAAATGAGAATGTTGCTGTGTTCAAGTATACTATGCCCCGTCTATCAAAAGCTTAAACCTTTTCTTTGAAATTCTTTTCTGAAAGCTGCTCGATTTCTTGCAAGAAAGGATTTGCTTCAGCGGCCGAAACTTCCCCTTGGCCATACCGGACAAATTCATATGTTGCAAAAAAATTTTCGGATGCCTGCCACCCCATACGCGCTGTCCATTCCCGGACAGTCTCAGAAGCGAATCGGCCATATCCTGCTGCTTCAGCCTGCCGCTCGAAATCACGGTACACTGCCCGGATGTGCTGCAGGCCCACTGGCGCAGCAAGAATATCGTCTTGATGCTCGAGATCTGAGTTTATGGCAGCGCTATTCATGTTCATCCGTTCAATTGACAGATGCTGCTCTAATTTAGGCTCTGTTTTATCCGGACGCCATTTCTTGAGCCATAGCACCAGAGCGGCGGCTATCCCCAATAGCAATATGGCCAACATCACTTCAACCGGAAAATCGGCGGCAGCCGGCACTGACTCCAGCTCGTTTTTATCCGCTGTTTCAGAAGGCCCCATTTTATCGATGGTTTGCTGCGCTTGTTCTGAGTTTGACAAAGCCGATAGCGAAACGCCCAATTTTTCCATCAGTCCGGAAAATGGCCATAGCACCAAATGCAGCAGCCAGCCTGCGGCGGCCCCTGCTCCTTGCCTGGTGTTTTCTGCGATAATATAGACCAGCCATGCTGAAAAGGCGCTTGCAGCCAGTACAATGCCTCCTGCTGCCGCAAGCTGCGATAAAGCGACGCCTTCCGGCCGATGCTTCAAATACCGGTAGCACAAGCTGAGAAGCACATTCAAGACAATTGCCGCTGCGAAAAGCGTATACAGGATCCGTTCCGTTTCTTGTGCGGGGTTAAACATTGTTGTTAGCATGGCAATTGCAAACAACACGACGATCAATAACATCGGTTTGCTAAGTGCTTCGCCGCCATCTTCGCTTCCTGAAAAACGGGCGTGCAGACGATAAATGGCAGCCAGCATCAATGCAGCTGCGAGCCATAACGGAAATCCGATCAGCAATCCCCCCAGTGCGGCGGCTCCGGCGATGGCAGCTGCCAACCAAACACTATAAGAAAGCTTCCCAAACAGCCAGAAAGCGGACAACGCTGCGGCAAAACTCAAAATCGGCCAGAACAGCAGCAGGGGATGCAGCGCTTCATCGGTCAAAATGACAGCGATAAACGAAATGGCGAAAGCATCCATCACAAATTTGGAGGCGGCATTAAAACGGCTGCTCATGCAGGTTCCCTCCCTTGGCGGCTTTTCAATACAGCCAGCTGGGTTCGTTTGCCCCATTTTGCTGTGATGTTTGCGATATCAGCCTTCTCATCGGTCAATACATATGCCGTAGAAGGCAATCCATCATGTCGCTCCAAATGGTTCGCCATTGCATTGAAAGGCATTGTTGAATGATCCTTTGACAATACAGACAGCAATTCCAATGCTTTCTGCCTCTGCTTCTGGCCTTCCCCTGATGGGAGGTAAAGGTAAGGAACCGCCCCTGCTGCACGAACGTTTACAGCCAGCGCGTACGGAATGCCTGCCCGGTAACAGCTTTCAATGTAAGAAGCCAATTCTTCTGCCCGTTCTTCCAAATTCGGGATTGTCGCGTAATGCGAAGCGACGTTCACCGCGAACAGCACCGATTCGTTCGCTACTTGGGTGAAAATTTTGGTCTGATAACTTTGCATGCGGGCGCTCGCCTTCCAATGGATGTGGTGGAATTGGTCAGTCGGGAGATATTCCCTTGTGCCCACAGGCTGAAACGGATCATCAAACAGCGTGTGATTCAAATTGAAATAGCCGGCTTTTTGGCTGGAAGGCCTGTTGTTGAATGGGAAATTCCTCAGTTTCGGATAAACCATTTGTTCCTGCAGCAGCCGGTCCTGATACTCCAGCAGCACATGTCCGTCGCCGAATGGCAGCGGAATGTCCAATTCCATTTTTTTCAGCCTCGCCAACCCCCGATGATGTCCGATCACCGGTATCTTCACAATCATTTTTTCTTTGAAACCAATTGTAAAAGGCACATCCACTTCAACAAGCTCACCGAACTGTTCGTTATGGCTGTCCATGGGCTGGACCGCATCCTGAAACCAAACTTTCAGCGTTCCTCCCCATATCGGCAATCCGCCATTTTCAAACTCCAATTCCCATTCGGACTCTCCGCCATACAAAATACGGCGGCGCACGAAAACATTATGGTAGGCGAGTTTTTTTCCTGCCTGCTTTATATAAGCCCATTGCAGGCCGAATACGGCAGTTCCGAACGACAGCACTGCCGCTGCTTCATACTGGAGAAACACAAAAGCCATAAAAAGGGCTACGGCCAGCACCCCTAAAATGATGCTTTGCTGCCTCGTCCCTTCTTCGTGGCGAATCCACCCCATCTTAAAGCGCCTCAACAGGCATCGGGATGGATTCGGCGATTTCCTGCAGGACTTCCGACGGCTTGGCGATGAGCATCCCCTCACCTGTCAGGAGAAGGCGGTGCAAAGCGACAGGCTGCAATACGTATTTCACATCATCGGGCGTCACAAATATGCGCCCTTCGATAAACGCACGCCCTTGCGCGGCATGGACAAGCGCGAGCGCTGCGCGCGAACTCAAGCCCAGATCGACCAACGGATGCGCTCTTGTTGCCTGGACGAGCTTGATGATGTAATGCTCGATGTCTTCATGAATCGACACTTTCTTGGCAGCTTGTGTCCACGCCTGAACTTCACTGATGGATGCCACTGCGCTGATTTCTTTTTTATGCGATGCATTGCCACGGAAATCCCGGATGATCTTCAGCTCTTCCTCGAAACTCGGATAGCCGATTTCCAATCGGAATAAAAATCGGTCCAATTGAGCAGCCGGAAGGGGGAACGTCCCTTGCTGCGACTCCACAGGATTCTGTGTGGCGATGACGATAAACGGATCAGGCAGCTGCAGCGTTTCCCCGTCGATGGTCGCCTGTTTTTCTTCCATCGCTTCAAGCAGGCTGGATTGTGTCCTAGGTGTGGCGCGATTGATTTCGTCTGCAAGCAACAGGTTCGTCAACACTGCTCCTGGGCGCAATTCGAATTCTTGTGTCTGCGGGTTGAAAAAGCGAATTCCCGTCACGTCCGATGGCAAAACATCCGGCGTGAACTGCAAGCGCTGAAATCCCCCTTGGAAAGACCCGGCAAATGCTTTTGCCATCCATGTCTTGCCTGAACCCGGAACGCTTTCAAGCAATACGTGCCCTTCTTGAAGCAGCGCGATAAGCATAAAATCAATTTCTTTTTCACGGCCAACAATCAGGCTGTTTAAATGCTCCCTTATTAACGTTAATTTCTCCACTTTTCATTTCCCCCTATGTATGCGTCAAGTCATTTCGATGGTTCTTCTGTGTAATTGTAGATCGTTACGCCATGATGGTGTGCAACGCCGCGGAAATGCTTGAAATCTTCACGCGCTATTAAAACTTGGCGGAATTCCAGGAAATCTTCTTTCTCGATTGTCAAAGATTCCAATGCCCCGCTTTTCAATTGATCCAGCAATTCTGTGTAATCTGTCATTTTCCCTTTCCCCTTTCATCTTCGATTCGCCAATCAGCTTCTGCTATAATTACTAAATGGAAGAAGGCATTCAGATCCAGCGGGTGCTCCCACTGGTTTGGCATTAGCTATTTCCAAAGAAATGTTAATAACTTCGATTATACAGCATCATCTGAAGTTGAACATCTTTGGCTTCGCCGTTAGCTCTCATGAAAAACGGCTGTTATCTAGGAGGAAATATTATGTTGAATTTTATGAAAGAACATCATTTACTGCTGCTGATCCCTTCAGCTTTTCTGCTCTATTTCATCGCGTTTCAAAATACAGCAATTTTTTGGTATATGTATACATTCGCTTTGTTATTGCTCATGTCTTATGCGTTGCTGTTCACGAAAATTTTCGATGAATTGCCTACATGGAAGTCGCTATTGTTCGGGCTCGGCTATGGGACGCTGATTTACGGTCTTATCGCGGGCAGCTATGGAGTGCTGCAATTATTGCCGTTTCCAATCGAGGATTCCATTTCAAACTTCTTGGAGAACTTTGCGCCCATATCCATCTGGCATTATCTTCTACTAATGTTCATCATCGTTCCTGGAGAAGAAATCTTCTGGCGCGGCTATGTCCAGCAAAAATTGAAGAAATATATGCCGGCTTCCTTCGCAATTTTAACGTCTTCTGTGCTTTTCGGACTTGCGCTGGGGCTCGGCGGATTTATTCCAGGCATGTTAGCCGCTGCAGCAGCGGGCATGATTCTTGGTGCTCTCTATGAATGGAAACGCAGTATGCCGCTATTGATCATCACTCACCTGGTAATGGTCATCCTCTTGTTTTTGGTAAAACCTTTGCAATAAGTGAAACGTCTTGTGCGCATTAAACGTCAACTATAGGAAAGGGAGGAATTATTATGAAAAAAAATAATTTATTTTTGGCAGCAGCGGTATTGACGGTCGGCGGCCTATTGGCTGCATGTGGAAGTTCTGAAACCGAACAAGAGCCGAATGGGGCTGAAGAAACTCCAGAAGAAACGGATCCGGTCGAAGAAACTACAGAAACACCTGTAGAAACTGAAGAACCGGAAGCTGAAGAAGAGCCTGCGGAGGAAGAACCTGCACAAGAAGAGCCTGCAGAAGAGCCTGAAATAGCCGAAGAAGAACCTTCGAAAGCTGAAACTGAAGGCGAACTGGCAACGAGCGACGAACAGCAGTATAAACTGTATGTGCTGCCTGGCTTCCAATTGACTCCTGAAGAGCCTGGCAAAGACGCTTTGCTATGGGAAGAAGATTCTGCGGTATTCATGCGCATTGAAACTTTCAACAAAGAAGACATTGAATTTGCACAAGCAGAAGCCGCAATGAAGGAAGCGTTGGCAGCTTCAAACCCGGATGCTGAAATAACAGAAGCCGCAGCTCCACAAGGTGCGAAATTCCTCAACTCCATTGCTTATGAAATACCTACGCCTGAAGGAAAAGTCACTGGCGTCGTGTATGAGAAAGAAAAGCTGATTGTCCGCCTCACCGTTTTTGACACAACAGAAGTTAATGCAACTGCAGACTTCATCGACATGGGCAGCACAATCGAGCGCCCTTGATAAAGTATATAAAAAATGCGCACTGGACAAAGTCCAATGCGCATTTTTTCATTTTTTGATTGGTTGTTCCTGAATCCATTAATAGGAAAGATCTTTGATCGACAAGCCGAGTTTCTTCATCAGCTCGATTGCCTGATCTTTTTCTTCGCTCGTCAATGCATTGGTCAATTCATGCAAATTCTTTTCATGTTCAGGAAAAATCTCGCTCATGAATTCTTTGCCTTCCGGTGAAATCGCAGCGTACGTGACGCGGCGGTCTGTGGGGCAATTCACCCGCGTGATAAAGCCGCGCTTTTCAAGTTTATCAATAACGTACGTGATCGAGCCACTTGCCAATAAAATCTTCCCGCCAATTTTTTGAAGCGGCTGCTGGCCTTTGTGGTATAGAAGCTCCAATACCGCAAATTCAGTCGGATTGACACCATGTGCCTGAAAAAATTGGTTGGTCTGTTCTGTTATCGCCTTATGCGCCCGCGACAAGACGATAAAAAGCTTCAAAGACTGTTTCACATCTTCGCTCATAATTTATCCACTCATTTCCGATTTAAAGATCCTCTTAAAACAATTATATTCTTTTTTTTGGAAAAAGGCACGGTTGTTTAGCCTTTGCCTTTATTAGCCGATGATTACACGTTCTTTCGGGTAATGGTACTTCGTCGGGTCGGTCTTGCCCCCGATGGTGAAGAGGAACGAAATCAGGCCGACACGCCCGATGAACATCAACAGCATAACAATGACTTTACCGAAATCGGACAAGTCACTCGTTATGCCAAGCGACATTCCGCAAGTTCCGAACGCGGATGTGATTTCAAATAGGATTTCAACTGCCGTCGCATGAGGCTCTGAAATTAACAACGCCATTGTGGCCACAAGAACCATGAATCCGGCCAAAATGATGACCGCAAATGCCCGAAAAACATCAATCAATTCAATTTCCCTTCTGAATATCTGGATGCTGTTCTTGCCTCTCGCAAAATTGATCAAAAACAAGACAGCGATAGCCAAGGTAGTTGTCCGGATGCCTCCGCCGACAGAGCTTGGGGAAGCCCCAATAAACATCAATGCGCTCAAAAAGACGTTCGTCGCATCGCTAAAAGCAGTAATATCCATTGTCGTCAAGCCGCCTGAGCGGGATGATACTGAATGGAAGATGGATGCAAATAACTTTTCGTGCCAAGACATGCCGGCAAAAGCATTGAAATATTCCAATGCCAGATTGCCGATGCTTCCGACAAGCAGCAAAATGCCGAATGTGCTTGTTGTAATTTTCGTAAACAGCGAAAAACGGAAATTCTTGTTTTTATTGGACAGGAATTCTTTCAATTCGATTAATACCGGAAAGCCGATTGCCCCTAGAATGATCAAAATCATGGTGATGATCTGCACGAAATAATCATTGAAGTAAGGGGTAAGCGAGTTGCCAGTGATATCGAATCCGCCGTTTGTCGTCGCTGATACCGAAGCGAAAACCCCGTGGAGCAGCGCTTCGTTGAAAGTGTCATAAAACTGTGTAAAATACGAAGTCAAAATAATAGCGCCGATCAATTCAATCATCAATAGAATTTTAATGATTTCCCGGATCAGCTTCACCACACCTGACATACTGAATTGGTTATGATCAACCATAATCAATTGGCGTTCGCGCAATCCGATGCGCTTGCCGACCAGCAGCCAGAAGAACGTGCCGATAGACATGATTCCGATTCCGCCCAGCTGCAAGATGAACATGAGAACCACGATTCCAAAAACCGAGTAGGTTTCGGAAATATTCACCACCGTCAATCCAGTGACGCTGACAGCGCTGATGGCTGTAAACATCGTATCCATATATGACAGCTGTACTCCCTCTAGGTGGACATTCGGCAGTTTCAACAGCAAAAAGGAAATTGCAATTGCTACAAAGTAATAAGACACGATCACTTGGGCCGGAGTTAGACTTTTAATTTTTTGAAACGTTTTATTCATGGAGTTCATTTCCTTTCGGCCACATTATCCTCTCCCTATTCTATGAAAAGAAATGGCAAAAAGAAAGGGCAAATCATATTTCTTCCATTCAAAAAGAGCAGAAGAATCACTTCTGCTCTTGCTTTTTGCCAGTTTTAGCGCCTTTAGCGTCTTTAACAGGCTGTTTTCGCTGCTGATTCTGTGAATGCCTCGCTTCCGCTTGGATCGGTTTTTTCGGTTTGGCATTAGCCGCTTTTGCCTTCTGCTTTGGCTTCGCTTTCTGCTTTGGCTCCGCTTTTTGCTTTGGCTTCGCTTTCTGTTTTGGCTTTGCTTTCTCAACGGTTTTTGGTTTTTCTGCCGCTGGTTGATCCTGCTTCAAAACTGACGGCGCTTTTCCCGGCTGCCCTTTTGCAGCTGGATCGGCCCCCTCGTTTGATGCAGGTTTCTTTACAGGGATTTTTTCGGCTGCCTTGGATTTTACCGCATTTTCTTTCGGCTTCACTTTTTCGGATTGGGCCGGCGGGAAAGTTTTTTCTGCTTTAGCCGCTGCAGGCGGTTCAACAACTTTCTCCAGTGGCTTTTGTTCAGCTTTTTCCTTAGTGATCTGCCCTTGCCCTTTGCCGGGATTTGCTGCCGGTTCAAATTTCACTTTCATTTCTTGTTCCATCGCTTTGTTTTTGACGCGAGACTCATGTTTTTCAGTTTTCAACGCTTTAATATCCTTGTCTACATCCATTATGGCATCTCCGTCGGTTTCTACGTTTTCTTCATTAGAAAGTGAGGTGTAGTTTTCAACTTTCTTCCCGACCGGAACATCTTCTTCAACCGACTTTTCCCATTGGGCAATAGTCGCTTTTTTCACATGGACATCAATATCCCTTTTGACAGCTGCAGTGGACGCCGCCAACACCATTTGCTCGAGTTGAGTTTCAAGCGTTTCGGCATTTTCTTCAGCTGCAGTGGTTATCGTCACTTTATGAGTATCATCTTTCACGGAGATGGCGATAGAGCGTTCAATCAGTTTGTCCAGCGCTTCGCCTTTCCAATCTCCCAATCTGCTGATAAGCTTCTCTCCGCCCTCATCAAGTTCCCTAATGGATATGACGTGAATCGCTTCATCCACTCCGAATTCAATGCTGGAATCCATTTCCAGTTGGACGTAAGCAAATGCATCTTCAGAAGGAAGCACTGCACTTACAAATAAACCCAGTGTAGCAACTGCTGCGATGGCAGGAGCAAATACTGGCCGCCACTTCCATTTTGATTTTGCTGCCAGTGGATAAAAGAACCCTTCTTGTCCAATTACAAGCGGTGCTGCCGGATGGCCATGCATAAATCGGCCATCACTCATGAGGAAAACGGAGCGGTTTTTCTTTTGTTCTATGTATAAACCTTTTTGGATTTCCCTCAAAGCAACCGCTCCTTTAAATAGTCTTTTAAATAATGCAATTCACTATCGATCAATATTGCCATGGCGATGATGTATTTTCTATTTCGTTCAAGCGTTTTGCGCGAAACCCGGACAAGCTTTTCAATATCTTTGATCGGCAATTTTTTCTTGTCGGTCAGGTAATCAAAAAAATCATCGGTTTCGGCAACCAGCTGAGCAATTTGCATACAGGATTGCCGCGCATCTTCATGGGCGGGAGACACTTTCACCAATTGCTGAAAGTCCAGCCCAAATGGCGCTATAAGCTGCTGATATGCCAGAATCTCTTCTTTCCGCTTTTCAGCCTGCTGCTCTTCCTTGTAAAATTTCTCCGCCTGGCGCCCTTCAATCCAGCCGTTTGAATCTTTTTCATCAAAGGCGGCTGTAAAGTCATGGCTGTACTCCTGGCGGCTGCTTTCTTTGCGGATGAAATCAATAATGCGGCGGCGTATAATCATATGGGCAAATGTCAGAAATGAAGCATTCTTGCCTTCTTCATATCCCAGCACCGCTTCGTGGAAAGCGGACAACGCGATGCTGTATTCATCGTCGCTGCTGCTGACAAACCGTTTGCACACTTGTGAAGCCGTCTTTTTCATAAAAGGTCCATACGATTCGAGCAACTCATCCAGTGCATCCGAATCTCCCTGTTGTGCAAGTAATGCCAATTCTTCCGCTGTGCATTTTACATTGCGGCCGAATATACCGCTGATTGCAGTTATCAGCACGCTGTTCACCTCTTCTCTGACCTAACGTTACTATCATTGATTGTAACGGCAGATATTGTAAAAGAAAAGGGGATAACCGCTTATATCATAGGTATTCGGCTATTATTACATTTTTATGTCGGTAGCATTAAATAATTATTTCAAAAGAAAAAAAGACCATCAGCTGTCCGGATTATCCGAACGTGCTGATGGCCTCAGGAGCGCTGCAATCGCGCCTATCTCTTAACTCTATTAAGCATTTTCTTTTTTGTTTTTGCGAACGGATACAAGACCGCCGACTACCACGATTCCCATCAATACTGTCCAGAACGTCAACGTCCAAGGAGTCGAGTGCGGGAAGTCATGCGGCAAAACGCCGACTTTATCGTGAGACAAGGTCATAACAAGAAGTTTTACCCCTACCCATCCGACAATAACAAATGCGGCTGTTTCCAGCTGTGGATATTTTTCAAGCAATTGAACGAATTTGTGGGCTGCGAAACGCATAATGATTACACCCATCAAACCGCCGGCTAGCATGACCGTGAATTGCCCTGCATTGATGCCGCCGATGTCGTCGATGCCGAAAACAGGAAGATGCGGCAAGGTCACGGCAAGCGCAACAGCTGCAAGCATTGAGTCAATAGCAAACGCGATGTCGGCCAATTCGACTTTCAATACTGTCATCCAGAAACCAGAACCTTTTTTCGGTGCTTTTTCTTCGTCGAGGCTTTCGTCGCTATCCCCTTTTCGCTGGTCATAAATACTCTTAATCGAGATAAACAGCAAATATGCTGCCCCCAACGCTTGAATCTGCCAAATGTTCACTAGCAGCGTGATCATGAATAATGCCGCGAAACGGAACACGAATGCCCCTAGTAAACCGTAGAACAATGCTTTCTTCTGTTGGTCTTTCGGCAAATGCTTGACCATTACGGCCATTACTACAGCGTTATCCGCTGCAAGCAATCCTTCAAGCCCTACTAACACTAATAGGACCCATGCATACTGTAATAATTCTGCTTCCATTCTTTCTCCTCCTGTTTTTTGCCAGCAAAAAAGACCCCTGCCTAAATAAAGGCAAAGGTCTCGCTAAGCAATTAAAATCGCTATCATAACCGATGGTTACTAACCATGTATTGACGATTATGAAATAGGTTTCCCTACAGCTACTCCCCCTTGACTGAAAGTCAAAGTGTATTGAGTTGAAATGTTATTATAGCATTATTTTTATTGTTGTAAAACATTAGCGTATGACAATTTGGTATTTTTTGTCCGTTTTGTGCGATTCATAAAACCGGACCATCTGCGGCATAGTCTCCAGGAAATCGGCGCATTGAATCCCGCTGCCTTTCAGAAGGGCCTGCGCCTCAGCTGTGTCAAATGATGCCTGCCAAGTCAGGTAATCCAAGGTTTCTTTTTCCACGCCCAAAAACTTGCGGACCGGCGAAGCCGATAACGACCATTCAGCTAAGCGATGCGGCACACGGGCTTTCGGCATTTTACCGGTCATCTCATTCACCATTTTACGGTAAACTTCTTCGACCGGATGCGGATTCGGGTCAGTCAAATGCACCGTTTTCCCTGCCGCTTCGGGCAGTGAACTCAAGTAAATGCTGGCGTCCAATATGTAATCGATCGGCACAACGTTGATATAAGCCGATGACCGGCCGAGATACGGGATTGCTGGAAGTTTACGGACCTTGTCAATCATGTTCAAGAAGAAATAAGGCCCATCAAACTTAACCGTTTCGCCGGTAACCGAATGTCCTCTCACAATGCCAGGGCGGATAATAGTGACCGGCACCTGCTTTTTCAGTTCTTCCGTCAGCACTTCTGCTTCAAACTTGGTCTCCTCATAAAAGTTCTTGAACTTTTCGGGACGGATCAGTTCATGTTCATATAGCATTCCTTGCCTTGAGCCAGCTACATAAGCGGTACTGAAATAGATGTAGCGCCTCAGCTTTGGCAGGGACAGCACGAAGTTATTGACGTTCTTGGTGCCTTCCACGTTCACTTTCCACGCCGCCTGACGCGGCACCGCCAAATCATAAATTGCTGCCAAATGCCAAAAAACCACTTCTTGCCCTTTTAGGTATTCGGCATCTTCAGCAGCCAGGCCCAGCCCCGCTGCGGTTATATCTCCTGGGATCAAGCGGATCGGCCGGCAGCCGGTTTCCTGCTGGATTTTTCTCCCTTCCTGTTGAGCTTTTCCAATCTCCGATGGCAATACTATCGCTGAGATTCCATGTTTCCCGTTCACTGATCTTCGGATAAGCTGGCTTGCGATAAAACCTGGAAATCCTGTAAAAACAATTTCAGACATGATTGACACCTCCTCTATTTGATTATACATAATATTCCAACATAAAAGACAATAAAAAAAGAGCCCGAGGGCTCATCTTTTATTCATCTTTCTCGTTTCCCGATCAAAAAGGCTATAGACAATCGGTACGATGTATAAAGTTAGGAACGTGGAGCTGATTAACCCGCCAATAACGGTGATTCCCATCGGCTGGTTGATTTCAGTTCCTTCACCGATTCCCAGTGCCAGTGGCAGAAGGCCGAGAATGGTCGTCAATGCGGTCATCAGAATCGGCCGCAGGCGATCACGCACCGATGTTAGGATGGCTTCGTATGACGCCATGCCCGCTTGTTTTCGTTGGTTGATGTAATCGACAAGGACAATGCCGTTATTGACGACAATCCCAACAAGGACGAGCAGCCCGATGACGGCCGTGATGCTGATCGGCGTGCTTGTGACAAACCAGGCAATCGCTACGCCTATGACCATAAGCGGCACAGTGAACATGATAACAAGCGGGTATTTGAATGATTCGAACTGTGCTGCCATGACGATGTACACAAGCACTATTGCAAGCACTACTGCAAGCAGCATGTCGTTGATGGCATTATCGAATAGTTCACGGTCCCCTCCGAACGAAATGGATGTATTGTCATCAAGATTGAGCCCTTCGAGCGCTTCGTCCACTTTATCAGACATATCCCCCAGTGTGACATCGGATCTATGCTGCAGCGTAAACGATACGCTATCCGCTTGGTCAACCCGTTTGATGTCTACAGGCCCTTGCGAAATTTCGATATCTGCCAGTTCTTGAAGTTCAAGGAATTGGCCAGAAGGTGCACGCAGCTTCAGCATACGCAACTTTTCGACACTGTCGCGGAACTGCGGATCCATTTCTGTGAAGACACTCAAAACCTCGTCTTCTTCTGTCAATACCTGGGTTGTTAAAACCCCCCTGGTCAAGTTATTGACTGTCTGGGCAATTTGCGCCGGAGCTAATCCATTTTCAGTAGCAGCTTCTTTTTTAACAATCAGCTGAATCTCCTCGACCGTCTCTTCGCGGTCATTGGTCAGCTCGGTCACTTCCGGAACTTCCCGAAGCTCACTGCTGATTTTTTCGATAGCTTCATCCAGCCTTGCCTTGTCAGTATCTGTCACAGTGAAGGACAGCGTATTCGGCGAAGAACCAGCTGCCGTCTGCAAATTAAAGCTGACTTCTGCCTGTTCCCCTATTTTTTCCAGTATGCGTGGTTGGACGTCGTCGACGAAATCGAATACCGATCGGTTTCTTTCATCAAGCGGGATCAATTTAATGTAAAGTTCAGCGATATTGGTTTGTGCCGTTCCTTGCGCCTGTCCCTGCTGGGTGCTGCCGATAAGGCTGACGTAGACATCGACATCGTCTTCTTTTTTCAATTCTTCTTCAATCATATTCACGACTTCATTTGTCGCTGCGGTTGAGGAACCATTTTCAAGTGCTACAGAAACTGTGACGAACCCTTCATCGGTTGCCGGCAAGAATTCCGTTCCAACCCGGAACACGCCGAAAGTTGCCACCCCTAGGAATATCAATGTAGTCAGCAGCACGATCAAGCGATGGGCCAATGCCCATTTGATTGAACGCTCGAAATTCTTCAGGCCTTTCGAGCGGCGCTGCCTTGCTTCGATGTTGCCTTTCGGCTTGTCAAGCATCCTTGATGCCAGCATCGGAATGACTGTTAAAGCAACGGCCAGGCTGGCAAATAAGCTGAAGGAAATCGTAACAGCAAATTCAAAGAAAATTTCCCCGATCAAGCCTGTAATGAAGACGACCGGAACGAAAACTGCGACAGTGGTTAAAGTAGAGGCAGTGATTGCGCCTGCCACTTCTTTCGTGCCTTCCGATGCCGCTTGCTTCGGATTTTTGCCCATGGATAAATGGCGCTCAATGTTTTCAATAACTACAATGGCGTTGTCTACTAGCATCCCGATACCGAGTGCCAATGCGCCTAGCGTCATGATGTTCAATGCGAAGTCCGAAAAATACATTAAGACAAATGTAACAATGACGGAATATGGAATCGCTACTCCGATGATGATCGGGCTCTTGATGCCGCGCAGGAAGAAAAACAGCACGAGCATCGCGAAAATACCACCGTATATAAGCGTTTGGCCAATATTGCCAACGGCCAGTTTCACATAATCCCCTTGGTCAAAAAGGACATCCGTTTCGACTCCTGCAAAACGTTCTTCTTCTAGCAATTCATCCAGCTTAGCTTGAAATGCTTCCGACACATCTGCGGTGTTCGCACCGGATTCCTGCAACGCTGACAAGAGCACGGCGGGTTCTTCATTTGCTCTTGTTTCGCTGCTAAGCTCTTGCTCGCCAAGCGTCACTTCCGCCACGTCGCCGACCGTGACATTGCCGCCGTCCATTGGGTTAACAGTGACAACCAAATCACGGATTTCGTCTTCGCTGGCCAATGAACTGAGGACACGAGTCGTTAACTGGCGGCCGTCATCTGTCTGAATCGGCTCGCCTGGCAAGGAAATATTATTGGCTTGAATAACTTGGACAATGTCAGATTGCTGCAAGCCCTTTTCTTCCAAAAGCTCCTGGTCCAAGGAAATGAGAATCTGTTCAGTCAATGAACCGGAGATGTTAACACTGGCTACACCTTCCGTCTGTAGCAATTCCGTCTCCAGCTCTTCAGCTAGCACACGGACATCTTCACCGCCTTCAGTTGCACGGACTGCCAATTGAATAACTGGAAATTGAGATGGATCGAATTTAAAAAATTGCGGTTTATTGGAGTCGTCCGGAATCGGGGTCTGGTCAATACGCTGCATGATATCCGTTTGGACATCATCTATATTCGTCGACCAGTCAAATTCCAGCAATATGAAGTTGGAACCTTCTTCTGAAGAAGATTGCAATGATTCTATTCCTGGCAAAGTCGATAAACTTGCTTCAAGCGGCCGTGTGACTTTTTCACTGACTTCTGTCGGACTGGCGCCTGGATAATTGGTCACGACCACACCAATCGGCGGATTCAATTCAGGAATTAATGTGACGGGTATTTTAAAAAATGAAACGGCCCCTAAAATGATGATTAAAAACATAATAACAATGGTGAAAACCGGTCTCTTTATCGAAAAATCGCTTATTTTCATAAACTCATACCCTCTCTTTAACTCGTGCTTTAATCATAAAAAAAAACAAATGGAACCGCAAACTTAAATAGCCTCCGCCACATATTTGTCACTACTGCGCATATTGGCGAAAAAAAAACCTGCCTAAGCAGGTTTTTTTAAAGAAGGCTGTATAATTTGATTTCTGGATTTTTGTCTTGGAACCAGCGTGTCGCAAACTCATTTTCGAATAAGAACACGAGATTGTCATAACGGTCTTTCACCAGCATCGAACGGCTGCTCGACATCGATTCTTTGACATCTTCCTCGTTTTCGATCCACCGTGCAATTTTGTTGCCGACCGGTTCCATCCGCACGTCTACGTTGTACTCGTTTTTCATCCGGTGTTCGAACACTTCAAATTGAAGCTGTCCGACCGCACCTAAGATGACTTCCTCCAAGTGAAGCGTTTTATAGTACTGGATGGCGCCTTCTTGCACAAGCTGCAAAATCCCTTTATGGAAATGCTTCTGCTTCATGACGTTTTTCGCTGTCACTTTGACAAAAAGCTCCGGCGTAAACTGCGGCAACGCTTCAAACTGGAATTTCTTCCCGCTTGTTATCGTGTCCCCGATTTGATAGTTTCCGACATCGTGGAGGCCGATAATATCCCCTGCCACTGCCTCACTGACCATTTCGCGGTCATCTGCAAGAAATTGCGTCGTTTGAGTCAGCTTGAACGATTTTCCTGTCCGTGCCAATGTGACGTTCATGCCTTTTTCAAATTTCCCCGAAACGATGCGAACGAACGCGATGCGGTCGCGGTGTGCCGGGTTCATATTCGCCTGGATTTTGAAAATGAATCCTGAAAACGGATTTTCCAATGGATCGATCAATTCCGTGTCCTGCGTAAGTCGCGGCTGTGGCGGCGGCGCAAACTGGAGGTACGTTTCCAAGAATGTCTCCACGCCGAAATTCGCCAATGCACTGCCGAAAAATACGGGCGTCAACTCGCCTTTTTTCACTTGTTCGATTGAGAAGTCATTGCCCGCTTCTTCAAGAAGGTCGATATCTTCAAGAGCTTGGGTATAATATGATGTTTTCGTCATTTCGTGTTCACCGGCAAGCCTGCCATTTTCGTCCAACGGCATGAAACGGTCACCTTGCGAACGGAAAGGTTCGATGCGCTTGTTGTACCGGTCGTAAATCCCAAGGAATTCTTTCCCCATGCCGATCGGCCAATTCATCGCATACGACTGGATGCCCAGCACTTCCTCAAGTTCTTCCATCAATTCTAGCGGCTCTTTGCCTTGGCGGTCCATTTTGTTGATAAACGTAAAGATGGGAATGCCGCGCATTTTACAGACTTTGAACAATTTCACCGTCTGGGCTTCAATCCCTTTGGCCACGTCGATAATCATTACAGCACTATCCACCGCCATCAATGTACGGTAAGTGTCTTCACTGAAATCTTGGTGTCCGGGTGTATCCAAAATATTGACGCGATGGCCGGCGTAATCGAATTGCATGACCGAGGATGTTACAGAAATCCCCCGCTGCTTCTCGATTTCCATCCAGTCGGATGTAGCGAACTTGCCGCTCTTTTTGCCTTTGACGGTTCCAGCATCCCGGATAGCGCCGCCGAAAAGCAATAGTTTTTCAGTTAAGGTTGTTTTCCCGGCATCCGGGTGGGAGATGATTGCGAAAGTTCTTCTATTTTGAATTTCTTTTTTTAATTGGTCTGACATGTTTATACGCTCCTTTAATTCTACTCTTCCCATATTAGAGAAGGGTGCCGCAAAAGACAAGAAATTTCAATAGCCGCCAAGAAAAAAGAAGCCGTGTGCGGCTTCTTTTACAGGCTGTCGAAAAACTTAGATGTTTGTTATGCATTTCGCTTCAGGCGGACGCGTTCCGCGGGCCTGGCTTCAGTCTCCTCGTCGCTGTCGCTACTGCGGGGCCTTCAGCTCAGGCTTTGCCCGCTGGAGTCGCCGCCTTCCGCTTTATTCAAAGATATTTCTTTATAACAAGTTATTTCTTTTACTGAAGAACACGAAAAATACACTTTCTGTAGTTTCTTTCATGTTCTCCAGATATGAAGCAAAACAGCGGAGACGCCTGCGGGGCAGCGTAGCGACGAGATAGCCGAGACCCCACAAGGAGCGAAGCGACTGAGGAGGCTTGGCGCTCGCCCGCGGCAAGCGCAGCTGTTTTGCGGAATATCGGCTCCACCAGAAAAAGGATTTACCTTTCTTAACAAGCTTAAAAAGAAGCCATGTGCGGCTTCTTTTTACAGGAATTTTTTCATTGCTTGTTCGACTGCTATATCCTTGTCGCTATGCGGATATTTTGTGGCTCCGATAATTTGGTAATCCTCGTGCCCTTTGCCGGCAAGAATGATGATGTCGCCCGGCTCCGCTTGGTCTACGGCGTGTTTGACTGCTTCAGCACGGTCTCCGATGCAGGCGAATCGGGAATGCGTCATCCCCGCTTTCAAATCCGTCAATATGCTGTCGTATTCTTCATGCCTTGGATCATCAGTCGTTAAGACGACGTAATCTGCGACAGATGCTTTTGCTGCCATGATTGGCCGTTTTGTCTTGTCGCGGTTGCCGCCTGTGCCGACCAGGAAGATGATGCGGTTCGTTTTAAAATCAGTTACTGCATCGATGGCTTTTTCAATTGCATCTGGTGTATGGGCGTAATCGATGAAAATCGATACTGGCGCTTCCAGTTCGACTTTTTGCATACGCCCTTCAACCGGCGCAATGCGCGATAAAGCCTCCAGCACAGAATGCAGCTCGTAGCCTTCCGCATACAAGGCTGTGATTGCGGCCAATGCATTGGACACATTGAAATGGCCCAGCAACTTCATGGAAACCGCGAATTCACCTTCCGGGCACAATAGTTTGAACTTCGTTCCTTCATTGTCCATCGCAATTTCCACTGCTTGAAATTGCGCAGGCTCTTTTACGCCATACGTATAGACAGGATGGGATGTCATTTCGGCATAGCGTTTCGACCAAGGATCATCGGCGTTGAGCACCGCCCGCTTTTTCTCTTGCAGGTTCTGGCCGAGCTGGGAAAACAGCAAGCCTTTTGCATGGCCGTATTCTTCCATCGTGCCGTGGAAGTCCAAATGGTCATGTGTCAAGTTCGTGAATATAGCTGTGTCGAATTCGACGCCCGCTAATCGGCCGAGTACCAGCCCATGGGACGATACTTCCATCGTCATATGGGAACAGCCTTCATTTTTTGCACGGGCAATCATTTTCTGAGTGGTCAATGCATCGCTAGTCGTGTTCGCTGATTGATGCAGTTCACCATTCAGATTAAAGCCGATTGTCCCTGACAGCGCCGATGTTTCGTCCAGCTCCATCAACATCGAATGCAGCATGCCAGCGACACTCGTCTTGCCATTGGTGCCTGTGACGCCAATCATTTTGAGTGCTTTTGAAGGGTAGCCATAGAATTTGGCAGCGAGCAATCCTAGCACACGGTCCGAATCCTCGACAATCACTACCGCCGCACCAGTTGCTTCAATCGGCCGTTCCGCCACGATCAATGCGGCTCCTTGTGCTGCTGCCTGTGCTGCGAAATCGTGGCCATCGACTGTGTAGCCTTTGATGCAGATAAAAAGAGAGCCATTTCTTGCATCCCTGGAATCCATCGTGATGTGGTCAATCGTTTCAGGCAGCTGCCCTTGCAAAAGTTTATAAGGAATATTTTCGATCAATAATTTTGTGTTCATGAAAATCCTCCTACTCTGTTACTAGCGGAGACAATACATATGCATGAAGCAATGCTGCCGCAGCTTTAAGTGAATCGACATGTGTCCGTTCGTACGAATGGGAAGCTTCGATTCCCGGTCCGAAAAGCGCATGTTTGACGTCGTATCCTGCGCGGATCGCTGCGGATGCGTCAGAACCGTAATATGGATAGATGTCTACTTTATAATCGATATCATTGGTGTTCGCCAAGGCGATCAAATGTCGAGTCAGCCCATAATGATAAGGGCCGCTGGAGTCTTTTGCGCAAATCGATACGGTGTACTCATCCGATTGCTGGCCGTCGCCGATTGCGCCCATATCAACAGCGATATATTCCACTGTTTCTTGCGGGATATTCGAATTGCCGCCATAGCCGATTTCTTCATTATTGGAAATGTAGAAATGGGTGGTGTGCGGCAGCGCTACATTGCCGCTGCTCAATTGCTTCACCAATTGCAGCAATAATGCCGTACTGGCTTTGTCATCAAGGTGGCGGGATTTGATAAAGCCGCTGCCGGTTTCAGTATAACGGGGATGGAACGATATAAAATCCCCTACTTCAATTCCAAGCGCCTTCACTTCTTCGGCTGAAAACACTTTTTCATCCAGCCGCACTTCCATATTGTTTTCGTCACGGCTTGCGGTGCCGGCATCTTTGTATACATGGACAGTTGTCTGGTGCATCAGAATCGTGCCTTGCACAGTATCTCCGTCCGCTTTATGTATAAGGCAATTTTCCCCTTCAATCGCGTTGAATTTAAATCCGCCTACTAAAGATAGCTTCAATCGGCCGGAAGGTTTGATTTCTTTCACCATTGCGCCAAGCGTATCGACATGTGCGGTCAACAAACGATGCGCTTTTTGGTCCGTTCCAGCGATAGTTGCTATTATAGCCCCTTTATGGGTTTCAGTATACGCTACATTCCACTTTTCCAAGTGATTTTTGATGGTCTTTATGATGTCCATTGTGTACCCAGATGGACTCGGAATTTCTGCAAGCTCTTTTAGCAAATCGAGCGTTTCTTGTTGTTTCCATTCGAATGACATAGCAAATGCCTCCTCTATATCTATTTATCATATCAAAACACGGCATTTTCGCACAGGAAATTGTGGATTTACTGTGCATTTATTGAAATTGGAAGCAAAAATCCTTGCACGAACCGCCAAGCCCTGACTTTTCTTCCTGAAAATTGAGTGAGAACCGAAATTATATAGTAATATTAAATGCAAATC